>CAZELQ010000023.1:0-14366 GCA_964513195.1 uncultured Clostridia bacterium
TCGACCTCCAGCGTGACAGGCTGGCGCTCTAACCAACTGAGCTATCGGGCCAAAAATTTATTTTTAAAAGGACTCCCGCAAAGATTTTGCTTGCAAAAGATTTGTGGGAAGAGTGGCGGTAACGGAGCAAAGACTGCCGTTTCCGCCTGCGGGAGCTGCGTTAAGCGCAGTTTACCGCGACAAAGTGGTGGGCCTTCACGGACTCGAACCGCGGACCAATCGGTTATGAGCCGACCGCTCTAACCAACTGAGCTAAAGGCCCTAATGCTTTAAGACGGTTGCCTTAAACAATGCTTGTATATAATAATATACCCGTTTTCGTTTGTCAAGTAATTTTGAACGCCTTTTAATGAATTTTTTTAAGGGTAAAAAGGTGATTGACCGCCCGATAAACCGCGCTTGATTTTCGCCGCCGTTCGACATAAAACTACACATAATCTTAAATTATTTGCACGTGCGGGCGTTAAAATTCAATAAAAACAGTATCGCAGGAGATAATGCGTAATGCAAATCAAACATGCAGTCGCCGGCACCGCCCTGTACATAAAGCTTATAGGGGAAATGGACGAGTATTCCGCCCAATCGATACGCACGCGTTGCGACAAACTAATCGAAACCTACCCGAACGCAAGAAAAATAGTAATAAATCTCTCCGAAGTCGCGTTTATGGACTCGACGGGAATAGGCTTTCTGATAGGCCGCTACAAAAAGGCGGCGAGGGCGGGCATACCTATGTACGTAGAGTCGCCCAATCTTGCGGCGGACAAAATTCTGAATTTAAGCGGGATTTATTCCCTCATACCCAAGGCGGAATAAGTATGACCAAAAACTATTTAAAACTTCAATTCTATTCACTTGCCCGCAATCAGGCGTTTGCGCGCGACGCCGTAGCCGCTTTTGCCTTAGAGCTAAACCCTACGCTCTCCGACCTCTCCGACGTAAAAACCGCCGTTTCCGAAGCGGTCACCAATTGTACGGTTCACGCCTACAAGGGCAATCTGGGTTTAATAACAATCGAGTGTGAAATCACCGAAAACAGTCTACATATAAAAGTCAGCGACACGGGCAAGGGAATACCCGACGTAGAGCAGGCAATCCAGCCGTTCTACACGACTTTGCCCGACGACGAGCGCTCCGGCATGGGCTTTACGATTATGCAGACGTTTATGGACGAGTTCCGCGTAAATTCGGTTCAGGGCGAGGGCACCGTAGTTTATATGGTTAAATGCTTTAAACCGGAAGTGGAGAATGCTTGACGTTGAAAAGACAAACGGGCTAATAAGATTGGCAAAACAGGGCGATAACGCCGCAAAGGAAACGTTACTCTCGGAAAACGTAAACCTAATAAAATCGATAGTAAAGCGTTACCTTAACAAGGGGGTGGAGTACGAGGATTTATATCAGCTTGCCGGCATCGGCCTCCTTAAGGCGATAAACGGCTTCGACGAGAGCTACGGCGTACGCTTTTCGACGTATGCAGTACCGATGATTTCGGGCGAAATAAAGCGTTTTATGCGCGACGACGGCAGCATAAAGGTCTCCCGAGCAATCAAGGCGGCCGCCAAGCAGATAAATATCTATGTGGACGAGTACACCTCGGTGCACGGCGCCCCGCCCTCGATAAAGACGATATCGGAAGAGTTCTCCATGCCTCAGTCGGAGGTTGTGTTCACAATGGGCTCGTCGCATATGCCGATTTCCATATACGCGCAGAGCGACTACAAGGACGAAAAGTCGCAATATCTTTTGGACAAACTCCCCGTAGAGGACAAGCAGGACGAAATGCTCGACGTAATGGAGCTGCGCTCGGCAATCGCCACCCTGCCCGAGAGGGAGCGAAAGGTTATAATGCTGCGCTATTTCCGCGATATGACGCAGGCGGAGGTCGCAACAACCCTCGGCGTCTCGCAGGTTCAAGTTTCGAGAATAGAAAACAAAATTATGCAGTCTTTCCGTACAAAGCTGACAGGTTAGCAGATTATCTCGTAGCAAGCAGGGTTTCCCTGCGCCGCGCGACCACTTATATGAAAAGCACGGCGCAACCGCCGTGCTTTTATCGTTGTATAAAGAAAACCTCGCCATAGTAGCGGGGGGGGGGTAATCGTCATTGCGAACGCAGTGAAGCAATCCGGAAAAAACTACTATGAAAGAGAACGTTCATTGCGTATAAATAACGCTTTAACGTCTGGATTGCCGCGTCGTGCTTTGCACTCCTCGCAATGACGGTATCCGTTGACGCACTTGTGCATAGCCGATAATAATTATGACTATGCAGGAAAATGAAGAACCACCCGCTATGCGGGTGGATTTTTATCGTTTACTTTATTTCGTGCAGCCAGCCCGCGGGCGCCTCTATCGCGCCCATCTGAATACCGGTAATGGTATCGTAGAGCTTCTTGGTTACCTTGCCCATTTCTTCCATACCCGAGGGAAGGCAAATTTCTCTTCCGTGGTCGACGATTTTTCCGACGGGTGAGATAACCGCGGCAGTGCCGCAGAGGCCGCATTCGGCAAAGGTCTCGACCTCCGAAAACTTGACGGGTCTGTGCTCGACCGTCAGCCCCAAATATTTTTCGGCAACGTAGCACAGCGAACGGCGTGTAATGGAGGGGAGTATGCTGTCCGATTTTGGCGTAACCACCCTGCCGTCTTTGGTAACGAAAAGGAAGTTGGCGCCGCCCGTTTCCTCAACGTACGTCCTCGTGCCGGCGTCGAGATACATATTCTCGTCAAAGCCCTTTTGGTGCGCGTCGACTATGGCGTGCAGACTCATCGCGTAGTTGAGTCCCGCCTTAATGTGCCCCGTGCCGTGGGGAGCCGCCCTGTCGAAATCGCAGACCCTGATGGTTATCGGCTTTACGCCGCCCTTGAAGTAGGGCCCGACGGGGGTTGCGAAAAGGCGGAATTGGTATTCCTGCGCAGGCTTAACGCCTATTACGGGCGAGGAGCCGAACATATAGGGGCGAAGATAGAGGGTTGCGCCGCTGCCGTATGGGGGCACGTAATCGCGGTTTGCCGCAACCACGCGTTCGACGGCCTCTATGAACATACCGTCGGGCAGTACGGGCATCTCCAGCCGCGCGGCCGATTGCGCCATTCTCTCCGCGTTCAGGTCGGGGCGGAAGGTGACGATTCTGCCGTCCTTTGCGGTGTAGGCCTTTAGCCCCTCGAACGCCGTCTGCGCGTACTGAAGCACGCCCGCGCATTCCGAGATAACTATTTTGTCGTCGGCGGTAAGTCCGCCCTTGCCCCATTTGCCGTCCTTATACTCCGCAACGTAGCGGTACGGGGTCTTAATATAGCCGAAGCCGAGTTCGCTCCATTTTATATCAGCCGCCATATAATACCTTCCGAATGATAATTTTCTATAATTATATTACCGCCCGCCGCCAAAGTCAATTATTTGACAAAACACTTTTTGCCGTGATAAAATAAGCCTATGTCGCAGATAACGTCGGTTGAACCGCAAATTAAAGACAAAACCCGTTGCAGCATATTCGTCGACGGCAGATTTTATTGCGGCTTGAAGCTTGAGGTCGCAGTCAAGCACCGTCTGAAAGCGGGCATGACCATAGACAAGTCCGAGCTCGACGCGCTCCAGCTCGAAACCGAAAAGATGCAGGCCGTCGACAGGGCGCTTACACACATTTCCGCCTCGCCGAAAACAGAAAAGCAGATGCGCGACTTTCTCGCCGGAAAGGGATACGTTCCCGCCGTAATAGAATACGCTATGGAAAGGCTGCGCTATTACGGGTATATCGACGACGCAGACTATTGCAGGGCGTATAGGGAGAGCGTTTCCGGTAAGTCCAAGCGCGCTATGGAGCAGGAGCTGATTAAACGCGGCGTCGACAGGTCGGTGGCCGTGGAAGCGCTCGAAGGCTACGAAGACGACGGCGGGGAGATTGCCGCGCTTCTTAGGAAATATCTGCGCGGAAAGGAACCCACCAAGGAAAATATATATAAGGCCTGTCGTTACCTTATATCGAAAGGCTATGAATACGACGCAGTCAAGAACGCATGTGAGAGTATAAATGAGGACGAGGATTTTTGAGCTGGACGAGATAGACAGCACCAACGAATTTTGCAAAAGACTTAACGTAGAAGAAGACGTGATTGTAACCGCCGAAAGGCAAATTAAAGGCAAGGGCACAAAGGGCAGAAGTTTTTCGTCGGAAGAGGGTGGACTGTACGTTTCCATGATGAAAAACTATGAGAACTTCGACTATTCCGAGACGTTTAAAATTATGATAAACGCGTGCGTATCCGTGTGCAGAACGCTCGAACACTTCGGGCTCAGGCCGACGGTAAAGTGGGCTAACGACGTGCTTGTGAACGGCAAAAAGATATGCGGAACGCTTATTGAAAACCGGTTGAATTCGGGCGGTAAGCTCACCTCTATAGTGGGTATCGGCCTCAACGTCAATAACAGTCTGCCCGCCGAATTGGACGCAATCGCAACCACCATGCGGGCGGAAAAGGGCAAGTGCTTTTCATTGAAAGCCGTCCGTACGCGGCTTATAAAAAACCTTCGGAACGAATATACGGTCGACGACTACAAAAGCTACGTCGATTGGTTCGGGCAGGAGGTAACCTTGCAGGGGAACGGCAACGGGACGGAAGCGGTCGCCCTCGACGTGGACGACCACGGCAATCTTATCTGCAAGATAGACGGAATAATTAAAAAAATCAGCAGCGCTGAAATGAGTCTGAGGTTAAAATGCAACTCTATCTGACGGGCACGCAGGTGCGCGAAGCCGACAAAAAGACGATAGCGTTCGGAATACCTTCCGAAGTTTTAATGAAGCGGGCGGGGCACGCTCTCGCCGACGAGACGGAGGCGGCCGCAAAGGAATTGGGCGTAAGCTCGGTCCTGTTCGTGTGCGGCACGGGCAACAACGGCGGCGACGGTTACGTTGCCGCAAGGGAGCTCCTTTCCCGCGGGCTGGACGTCTCGGTGTTTTCATTCGACGGCGACCTTTCCACGGGCTGCAAGCGCGAAAAGAAGCGCTACACCGGCAAGTATGCAAAGACTATCGGCGGCAAACTGATTGTCGACTGTATGTTCGGCACCGGGCTCAACCGCAAGCTTATAGGCGAGTGGGCGACCGCCGTAAAAAAGATAAATGCGGGCGGCGCATACGTAATTTCCGCCGACCTTCCCAGCGGGTTGGACGGCGATAACGGCGAAATTCTGGGCGTGGCCGTAAAGGCCGACCTCACCGTCGCGTTCGGCTTCCCGAAAATAGGCTGCGTTCTGGGCGACGGCATAGAGCATTGCGGCAAAATCGTCGTAAAGGACATAGGAATATACGCAGAAGAGAGCTGTGCGCAGGCCGCGGAGGACGGCGATATCGCCGCGTTTTTTCCTCCGAGAAAGCGCAACTCCCATAAGGGCGATTACGGAAGGGCGTGTATCGTCGCGGGCTCGGAGCAATATCTCGGCGCCGCCGCTCTGCCCATATCATCGGCGCTCCGTTCGGGCTGCGGCTACGTGTACGCCGTAGTTCCCGACCGTATGAAGCCCGTGCTCGCCGTAAATTACCCGCAGTGCATATACGTTGACGAGCCCGAACTTTCTGCCGATTGCATAGCTTTCGGTATGGGTATGGGCTGTAATGAGAGCACCTATTCCCTTTTGAAGGGCATTTTGTCCGCTTATAGGGGCAAACTCATAATCGACGCCGACGGTCTGAACGTCCTCGCGGAGTACGGAAAGGACGTTTTGAAACAGACAAAGGCGAAAATTCTGATAACGCCGCACGTCGGAGAAATGGCGAGGCTTACGGGAATAAAAAAGGAGGAGATAGTCCGCGACCCTATCGGCGTGGCAAAGTCTTTCGCTGCCGAATATAATGTAACCGTACATCTCAAAAACGCCGTTTCGGTCACGGCCGACGCAAAGAAGGCCGCGGTCACCTTAAGGGGAAGCGCCGCGCTGGCAAAGGCGGGCAGCGGAGATGTTCTCTCGGGGTTGATTGCGGGAAACGTTGCGCGCGGATTGACGCCCTTCAACGCGGCGGTCTGCTCGCAGTACGTCTTGGGCATGAGCGGGGAAATCTGTTCGGAGGAATACACCGACGGGGCGACAACGTATGGTGAGCTCGTAGCAAATATACATTCTGCGATAAAACGCTTGACGCGCCGGAAATAATGTGCTATATTTATACCGTTGAAAGGGAGTAGTTCAAGGCAAACCCCGTCATCACGGCTCAACAGCCCGGGGTTTGACACCGCTTTATCGGTTACAAGACTTTTAACTTAAAGAAATTTAAGTTAGGGGTCTTTTTTCTATTCTTTTTAAACAAAATATATATAAGAGGTTCGTTTTTGTATGGCGGGAATGGCAGTATTGTGGGTGTTTCTGTTGATAGTCGGCTTCGTCCTTTTGGTAAAGGGCGCCGACTTTTTCGTCGACGGCGCGTCGGGCATAGCCAAAAAATTAAAGGTTTCAACCTTTATAATCGGTCTTACCGTAGTCGCGCTCGGCACGTCGGCGCCGGAAGCGGCGGTGTCCATAATCGGCGGCGTAAAGGCCGCCCTCGGCGATTCTTCGGGCGCGGAGGTCATCATGGGCAACGTGCTGGGAAGCAATATGATGAATATTCTGCTTATTCTCGGCATTTCGGCGCTGATAGCCAAGGTTCCCGTGGAAAAGAGCTCACGCTATATCGAGCTTCCCTTTTTAATCGGCGTCAGTCTGCTGTTTATCTTTCTCGGCGATTGGGGTAAATCCTACGCTTGGTACGACGGCCTTATTCTCATAGCGTTGTATGCCTGTTTTATGGCCTATACCATAATAATGGCTAAGCGCACTAAGCCCGCGCTTTTGGAGAGCGAAGCAGTCGCCGCTACCGTTACGGTAGGCGCCGAACGGACGGTTCAAAGGGAGGGCTTCAAGGGCTTTATGGACAGGGCCAAGGCAAAGTACGGAGAGCTCTCCGGAAAAACTTGGTTTCTCATCATAATAACGATAGTCGGCCTCGGTATGGTAGTCGGCGGCGCCCAGCTTGTAGTGGACGGAGCAACCTTTATCGCACAGGATCTTCTCGGACTTCCCACCAACATAATAGCGCTTACGGTAGTTGCATTCGGCACTTCCCTGCCCGAGCTCGTTACCTCGGTTTCGGCGGCGAAAAAGGGAGATATGGGGCTTGCGACGGGCAACATAATAGGCTCGAATATCGCAAACTTGCTGCTCGTCGCCGGTCTCGGATTCATTTCTTCGGGCGCGGCGGGAGTGCCTTTCGACGCTTCTTCGCTTCTCGACGGCTATATGTCCATAATCGCGGCGGGAGTGCTTCTCGGCTTCTCGTTTGTAAGAGGCAACAGGCTCGGCAGAATTGCCGGCGCGACCATGCTCGTGCTTCTCGTAGGGTATTTCAGCTACCGTATCTGCGCCGCCTGCGGTGTTTGCCCCATTCCGGAAATTCCCACGATCTTCCCATAATTCGGGTGTATAAAACTCTTTTCCGCAGTCAACAATTTGTATGTCGGCGGGCGTATAATGTAGTATAACTGCCGAAAAGAGGTAACCTATGGAAATAAAACGCGGCGAGCTGTATTACGCCGATTTATCGCCCGTAGTAGGCAGTGAGCAGGGCGGAATACGTCCGGTATTGGTCGTACAGAACGACGTCGGCAACAAGTATTCGCCCACGATAATAGCGGCGGCGGTTACCAGCAAGATAAACAAGGCCAAATTGCCCACCCATATCGAGCTTCCCGTCGGCAAATTCGGTCTCGCCAAGGACAGCGTGATTTTACTCGAACAAATCCGCACCCTCGACAAGCGCAGGCTGAAGGAAAAGATAGGCGAACTGCCCTCGGTGACGATGTCGCGGGTAGACAAGGCGATTTTAATCAGTTTGGGATTTACAAAACAATAAAAGAACGGCTCCGCGGGCTTTGCCCGCGGAGCCGTTCGCCGTATCAAAATTCCGTTTACTCGGGTAACGTTATTTCGATATCGCCGAATTTGAAGAGATTTAATACGCCTTCTTCCTCTGGTTTTTCCTTTGACCCTGTAGATTTAAAATTGCAGTAAATTCTTACGGGCTTTCCGTTTTCGAATTCGACCGTTACCGTATCGCCGGGATCCCACTCCGTTCCGGCGTCGAGGCGGCCTTCCAATTCAACGGATACGGCTTCTGTACATTCCCAAACGTATATCTCGTTTTGCTCGTCATAAGTGAATTTATCGTATAGATTGATTAAAAAATCGCAGAAACAATAAACTGAATCTATAGCTTCTTGACTCGTCCTATCTTCATAATAAAATTCTTCATCTATCTCATAAGGCGGTTCGGTTACTATTTCGTAAGGCGGTTCGGTGCCGATTTCAAAATTGCATGCGGCCAAATATGCCGTATTCCCTTTAAGCTTCAAAATACCTTGTCCGTAGCTCTCGTGCGTGTTCGGAATGCCGAATGCGTATTCGATTATTTCGCAATCGTCCAATTTGGTAGTGTCAAGCGCGTTTTTCCATTCCTCTTCGGTCACCGTTTTTCTCTTGAATGAAGGATCGGATTGTCCGCAGGTTAAGCAAATTCCGCTTTCATAATTATGCGCGCCGAGTTCTCCGCTTTCAAAAGTTTCCGTGCCTGTTTCGCCGCAGGAGCAGGAATAGTAATATACGGCTTTATGTGTGCAATCGGCCTCGCTCTTCATATATTTCGTTTCGGCTTCTTGACGGTCGAAAACGTGAACGTGCCCGTCGGCGTCGTCCATGTTGTCCGAACCGCTTTCGTCCGTACATCCGGCAAACGCGCATAATGCAGATATCGCAAACATTAAAACGGCGAGCGCCAATAGTCTTTTTTTCATAGTTATGCACCCCTTTCTTTATTACGTTTGCTATGGTAACAAACTGTAACATTTTTTACGTGCGGAAATTGTAACATATTGTTACAAAGTTGTCAAGGGGTATAAAAGAAAATTATGGAGATGGTGGGGTTGAAAATAATAAGGAAAGAGAAAAATTTAAACCAATTAAAAGTGGCGTACGATTTGTCTATAAGCCGTGAAGCTTTGTCGCACTACGAGAACGGTAAACGCAGCCCTAATATCGAAATGCTCGTTGCCATGTCGAAATATTTTAACGTTTCAATAGACTATCTTATAACCGGCAAAGACTTTGAGAAAAGATGACCCGACGTAGCCGCGTAAACCCATCGTGAGCGCGGTTATCCCGAGCGGAGGGCGTAGCCCGCAGTCGTAAGGAGCGAAGCGACGGAATAGCGATTGTTCCGCAGGCAATCGCGTCAGGCTTCCATCGGTTAACAGACTTCGTTCGTGGGATGTTTCGGCTACGCTCAACATGACCGTTTGATACAGACTTCGTTCGTGGGATCCTTCAACTCCGCTAACGCTCCGCTCAGGATGACAATTCCAAATTCTTAATTATTTCGCTCAAACGCTTTTAAAAATCGTGCGCGGTGTGCTATAATAAAAATATGTCAGAAAACAAACCGCGCAGAAAATTAAAAATAAGCATCGGCAAATCGGGCGCAATTCTAATAGCCGTGTTCGCCGCGCTTCTCGCGCTCGATTTAATCTTAAAATATTGTGAAGAAGCCTACAAGTGGGATTTTACGGTAATTCCAAAATTTATCGAAGTTTCCTACGGCAGCCGCAACACCGGCGCGGCGTTTTCCTTTCTTGCCGATACCGAGTGGGGCAGAGTATTTTTCATCGTGCTCACTTTCATTATGCTCGCCGCAATGATTTTCGGTTTTCTCATACTTCCCAAGCGCTTTGTAATTTTAAAAATCGCCCTCGTAATGGTCGCGTCGGGCGCGCTCGGCAATCTTGTCGACAGACTGGCGTTTGCCTACGTGCGCGACTTTGTCTGGATGAACGTTTTCGGCAATTGGGCGTGCTGTAACTTCGCCGATTTCTATATCGTTCTCGGCGTAATTCTCGCCATTGTAGACGTGCTGTTTCTCGACGAATGGGCAGTCTTCCCGCTCACCAAAAAGGCAAAGGAGCGCGTAGAGCGTAAGGAGCTTGCCGCCGCCGAAAGCGCCCAAATTAAAGAAGATAGCGCACCCGTCCAAACCGACGCCCGGCCACGGGAAGAGAAAGCGCAGGAAATAGCAGAGGCAGAGCAATCTCCCCGAACCGAAACGGACGACGAAAAGGGGGAGTAATGCAAACCTTTTCTTTCGTAGCCGAAAGCGCCTTTAAGAGGGCGGACGTCGCCTTATGCGGAAAGCTTGGGGGTCACACCCGATCGGCGGTTAAAAAACTGTTCGACGGCGGCCTCGTCACCGTTAACGGCAAGCCGGCGAAGTCGTCGCAGACAATCTCGGCAGGCGACGAAATCTCGGCTACCCTGCCCGACCCCGTGGACTGCTCCGCCCGTCCGGAGGACATACCCATAGACGTAGTCTATGAGGACGACGATATCGCCGTTATCAACAAGCCGCAGGGGCTTACCGTCCATGCGGGCAACGGCAACCGCGACGGTACGTTAGTCAACGCGCTTTTGTATAGGCTGGACAACCTCAGCGGCATAGGCGGCGTAATCCGCCCCGGCATAGTCCACAGAATAGATAAAAACACTTCGGGACTATTGGTGGTGGCCAAAAACGACCAAGCCCACGTCAATCTCGCAAACCAGATAGCCGAAAAAACCTGTCACCGCACCTATATAGCCCTGTTGGAGGGCAATTTAAAGGAGGACGAGGGCACGGTGACGACCTACATAGGCCGCTCCGACTCCGACCGCACCAAAATGGCGGTAACGGGCCCCGATAAGGGCAAGCTTGCAATAACCGGTTTTAAGGTATTGGAGCGCTGCGGCGGGTACACGCTTTGCAAATTTATGCTTAAAACGGGCAGAACGCATCAGATACGCGTACACGCAAAATATCTCAACCACCCTGTCGTCGGAGACGACGTTTACGGCAGAAAAAAGAGGGAATTTAATTTAAACGGCCAGCTTTTGCACGCGTATATGCTGGAGTTCGACCATCCCGTTACGGGCAAGCGTTTAACCTTTACGGCGCCGCTGCCCGATTACTTCGCGTCGGTATTGGACAAGCTTAATTTTTCACAAAAAATTCTTTAAATCGTTGCAAAAACGGAAGGTTATTGTTATAATAATTTCGGATTAAATTTGGAGGTTTTGTTTTTATGGCAAAGAAAACTAAGAAGACGACGACCACAACGACTACCACTTCGGGCAATTACTCTCTCGTAAAGTTCTGTGCGTTCGTCGGCTTGGTCGTCGCTGTTATCGCAGGTATCGCCTCGTTCGTCTTGTGGCTTCTGGGCAAATGCGGCGTAACGATTACTTGGGGGCAGAAAGTCGTCAGCATCTGCAACCTCGTTTCGAACATAGCTTTGTTCGTTACCGTATGGCTTGCGGCTTGGGATTTCGTCAGGCACAAGGGAAAGAAGTGGAAGATATTTTATCTCGTCTTACTTGTATTAAGTATTCTCAGCTTCTTCGGTTTGTTTAATTATTGAGCATAAATCAAAGAGGGCGGTTTGCGCATACGTTGCGCAAACCGCTTTACATTTTTCGTTAAATCAAATATAATTGTAAAAGACACAGGTAAAATAATTATGAACCCACTGATTGCAATCGTCGGCAGACCGAACGTCGGCAAGAGCACGTTTTTCAATAAAGTCGTCGGCCGTAAGGTTTCCATAACCGAGGATAGGCCGGGCGTCACGCGCGACAGGCTGTATGCCGACGCCGAGTGGCGCGGCAAAATATTTTCCATAGTCGATACGGGCGGTATAGAGCTTCAAAGCGACGATATTATGTGGCGCCGAATAAAAAAACAGACTGAGGTCGCCATAGACACCGCGCAAGTAATTCTGTTTTTCGTCGACGGCAGGGAGGGGTTGACTACCTCCGACTACGACGTCGCCGATATGCTGCGCCGCAGCAAAAAGCCGGTTATTTTAGTCGTCAACAAAATCGACGAATATTCCGAAGAAAAGATTTTCGAATTTTATTCCTTGGGGCTCGGGGAGCCATACGCAATTTCCGCAGAACACGGGAAGGGTATAGGCGACGTCTTGGACGAGGCGGTAAGCTATTTCGAAAAATTAAAGGGCGAGGATGGCGACAGCCTCAAAATCGCCGTCGTCGGCAAACCGAACGCGGGCAAAAGCAGCCTCGTAAACCGCATTTTGGGTTTCGAGCGTTCCATAGTCACCGATATCGCCGGTACTACGCGCGACGCCATCGATACCAAATTCGCCTACGACGGCAAAAACTACACGATAATAGATACTGCGGGCATACGCAAAAAGGCCAAGGTGGAAGACGACGTGGAATATTATTCGGTAATGCGCGCTTTCGACGCCGTACGCCGCGCCGACGTGTGCGTTTTGGTTGTCGACTGCGAAGAAGGTCTTACCGAACAGGACACTAAAATAATAGGCTACGTTCACGAGCAGGGCAAGCCCTCCGTAATCGTAATGAACAAGTGGGACCTGATTGAAAAAGATACCAACACGATAAACAAATTCGGGGACAAGCTCGAAGAGGCCCTGAAATTCATGAGTTATTTCAAGTCGATATACGTCTCGGCCAAGACGGGCTTAAGAACCGAGAAAATCTTAAAGGCGGTGGACGAGGTATACGCCAACGCCCATAACCGCATACCCACGGGCACGCTGAACGACCTCATTTTAGACGCGGTCAGGGCAAACGAGCCGCCCTCGTACAACGGCCGCCGCCTGCGCGTCTACTATGCTTCTCAGGTTGCTGTCGCGCCCCCGACTTTTGTGCTTTTCGTGAACTCATCCGATTTGTTGCACTTTTCATACGAGCGTTTTTTGGAAAACGTCATAAGAAAGGCCTTTGAATTTTCCGGTACTCCCATAAAAATTCTTACGAGGGAGAAAAAGGAGAACGAATGAAAGAAGAATTTTCAATCGCGGGCGGTTGGTATTGGCTGCTATTGGGCGCGGTCGTCAGCTACTTTATGGGCTGTTTCCACTTCGCTAAGCTAATTGCCTATATCAAAAAGGACGACATAACCAAAGAGGGAAGCGGCAACCCCGGCGCTATGAACGTTTCCCGCAAATTCGGGCTTAAAATAGGGCTTTTAAACTTCTTCTGCGACGCGCTTAAGGGGGTAATCCCCGTAATGGTCGGCTATTTCGTGTTCCGCGGCTACGTCTTTGCGGGAACGCAGGTCAACGTCGCCGACTTCGTAAGATATCTTTGGGCTATGTGCGCGGTAATAGGTCACGTATTCCCCGTTACGAGCAAGTTCAAGGGCGGTAAAGGAGTGTCTACAACGATAGGACTTCTTTGGGCGTCGCTCTCGTGCGAGGCGTGGTGGAACGTCTTTATCTGCCTCGTCATCTTCGTGCTTTTGTTCGTCTATGCGGGCATAACCGAATGGGGGTCTATGGGCTCGCTTATGGGGATTGCAATTTTCACCATATGGCAGGCGATACTGTTTTGTATACGCTACGAGGCTATGCTCGCCGACGTGTACGTGGTATTGTCGTTTATGTTCCTTCTTGCGCTCAATCTTCTCACTTGGGGCGCGCATCACCGCAATCTCTATCACCTTATGGTTGGAGAGGAGCACAAAACTTCATTGAAAAAAATGCTCTTCAAAAAGAAGAGCACTGTTTCGAAATGACTTTAAGTTAAAGGTTACGACTTCTTTTGGTCGTCCTTACCGTCGTTTTCAAGCGAGTTGATGACGTATTCTATACGCGGGTTTGCCGCAAGCAGAGCCTGCACGAAATCCTCATACCAATCCTGCTTTACGACTATAACCATAAATTCCTGATTGGTAAACGTAACGGTCAGTTTGTCGGTCTTTCTGTCGAGGGTTATGCCCGCAATCTTCTCTACGTCGTACTTGCTCGTGACGAAGCCGAACCTCGTCTTAAAATATTTGCCGTCGACGATATACGCGGAAAAAATCATTATGCTTAAAAGCAGAGCGAACGCGACCACCGTAACGAAAAACATGAGTGCGTATTGGAGAGCGGGATAAACGGGATTGGCCGCGGAGCTTACGCCGTCTTTGATACAGAATACGAGATTGACCGTGAAGCCGGCCACGCACAAAATCATGCCGAGAACCATCAGCACCTTGAGCAGCGGCGTAAATTTGTATTTAAAGGTTTTCATGATTGCATTATAACACACCGCGCACTATTTTAAAAGCGTTTGAGCGAAGATAATTCAGAATTTGGATTGTCGTTCTAAGCGGTCAGCCCGAGCGGGTTACGGGTCATGTTGAGCGTAGCCGTAAGGAGCGAAGCGACGGAATAGCGATTGTTCCGCAGGCAATCGCGTCAACATCCCACGAACGAAGTCCGACCTAAGCCGTCATCCCGAGCCTGTCGAGGGATCCCACGAACGAAGTCCGACC
>CAZELQ010000024.1:0-6005 GCA_964513195.1 uncultured Clostridia bacterium
CACCCGCAGGGGTCATGGGTCATCCCGAGCGAAGTCGAGGGATCCCACCATCCAAAGCGGTACCGCCCCCAAACGAAGTCCGTACCGCTTCGTACGAGGGGATTCTTCAACGAATCACCTTTTACTCGCTATATATTCGGCAAGGTGACCCAGCCTGCCGCTGTTTTTGTAGCTGAAGATACCGCTTGGCGCGACTATGCAATGGTCGTACAGAGTGACGCCCAGCGACGTGCACGCGAGCAACAGGCGGAGGGTAGACAAGTCGTCCTGCTCCGACGGATTCTCGTCGTCGCCTATGTGGTTGTGCGCGACGTACAGGCCCGAAACGTTCTCGCCCAAGGCGCGGAGAACCTCGGAAACGTCGGCGCACACCTTTGTTTCGTCGCGGTCGGTGCAGGTCTTAATCATCACGATTTTTTTGCGTTCTCCGATAAAATAGAACTCCACGTGCTCCTCTGACAGTCCTGACAGGCGCGACCGCGCAAATTCTATGAACTCCCCGTTGGTGGAAATAGAAGATTGGACGAAATATTTGTTATGGACGTAGGCGCCGACGCTCTTTATGTACCGCGCTATCGCCTCGGTAACTCCCTCCACGGAAAGCAACTCGCCGACCGTGGCCTTGGTCATAGCAAATATACTCGGAAAACAGTTTAAAAGATTGCGGGAAATATCTCTCATACCGCCGCCGAACGCGTTGGTTAGGAGATAGTATAGAATTTCTTCCTCTCTGTGGGCGCCGCCGTCCAACGCCGCGCACATTTCCGCCCTGCTTAACGCTCCTTTTTTGCCTTCCATAATCAACCCGATACCGTAATTTTACTGCCGCCCGTGCTTTCCTTGGTGACGATTACTTTCTTTTCAATGCGCTCTTTAAGCTCGGCCACGTGAGAAATTACGCCCACCAGCCTGTCTCCGTCCGACAGAGAATCGAGCGCCTGCATCGCCTGTGAAATGGAACGCTCGTCCAAGGAGCCGAAGCCCTCGTCTATAAACATTGCGTCCAGCCTTATTCCGCCCGCCGTTGCCTGTATTTCCTCGGACAGCCCCAGCGCGAGCGCGAGCGAGGCCTTGAACGATTCGCCGCCCGAAAAGGTCTGCACGTTGCGCACCGTGCCGTTATAGTGGTCGATAACGTCGAGCTCGAGTCCGCTCTGGCTTCGGTTATTGCCGCTTTCCGTACGGCGCTTGAGCTCGTATTGATTGCCCGACATGACCAAAAGTCTGCGGTTGGCGCGCATAATAACCCTGTCGAAGCGGGCAATCTGCACGAAGGTTTCCAGCATGATTTTTTCCTTGCCGGTAAGCGTTCCGCACGCCGTGTCGGCAAGCGCCTTTACCGTCCTGTACTCCTTCCCGCGGGCGGCAAGCTCGGAATAGGCCGATTTGATATCTTTAAGACAGCGCGCGTTGGTCTGTAAACGGTAGACGAGAGTCTGAACTTCGCCCCGTACGGTTTTGATTTCCTCGGACAGGCGGTTGACCTCGCCCGCTACCGCCGTCGTGTCCGTCGGCAGCCTTTTGCCCACGCGCGCTTCAAGCCCGACGACGCGGGCATCGAGCGCGGTTACGCCCCTGTCGCAAGCGTCGAACTCCTCCCGCGCCGCAGAAAGCTGTGAAGCGAGCGCCTTCCGCGCCTCCTCCAACTCGCTTATTCTCATCTTCAGGGCAGCCGCGTTTTCGCCCTTGAGCTTGCTCTCCAGATTAGCGAGCGACTTAAGAAGCTGGGTCTCTTCGACTTTCGCCGCGTTTATTTTCAGCTGTAGCTCGCCGCTCTCTTTGCGGAGTGCTTCCGCCCGCTTTTCGTAAGCGGAGGCCTCGTCGGCCGCTCTCTCCGCCGCCTTATAGTCGCGCGCGGCGGCTTCCGATTCGGCCTTAAGGGCGTTTATTTTTGAATTGACCCCGCCATATGCCGCGTTTAACGCGTTTTCAAGCTCCCTAAAGTTGGTAACTTCTTCGTTGACGTATTGGGCGGCGGCACGCTTTAATTGCTCTCTGCCCCTCTCGAACGAAGCGTGATACTTGCCCGCCGCCTCGCTCGCCTCGCGCTCTTTGACCGCCGCGCTCTCGGCTTCGGATTTAAGCCGTTCGAGCTGAACGGAGTCCGGCGCCTCTTCGGGTCTTGCCGCGGGGTGCGGATGATGCACCGAGCCGCAGACGGGGCAGGGTTCACCGTCACTGAGATTGCCCGCGATTATGCCCGCCTGCGCGTCCAGAAACGCTCTGTAAGCGGCGGAATATTTTTGCCGCAGAGTTTCCGCCTCTGCGCGTAGGCGTTCGTATTTTTTTGCCGCCTCGTTGTAGCGCGCGTACTCTTTCTGTTGCTGTGCCGCGTCGGCAATCAAAGCCGAAATTTCCCCCGACTGCCTTGAAAGCGCGGTGAGCTCGCTCTCGTTGACGGCAACTTTTAACTTGAGCTCCGCCGCTCTCTCGGCCTCTTTTTTAAGTGCCGCGGCGCGCTCAGAGCACTCGGCTTCGGTACGATTTACTATCTCCAGCCGCGCCGCCGACTCGTTCGCCGTGCGGCGGCTTCTCTCCGCGCCGGTTTTATAGCCTTCCGCCTCCTCGAAAAGGGGAAGCCTCTGCCTGATTTCCGCAATCTCGGCGACCAGCCCCTCAGACCTCTCCGACCGCTTTTCGCACTCGGCAAGACGGCTTTTCAGGAGGGCGAGGCGCGCTCTCTCCCCGTTAAGGCGTTCGCCGCTCAGCTTGAGCTGCGCGATATCGGCGTTGAGGCTCTCGGCCTCGGCAAGCGCCGTACGGCTCTTTACAAGGTTTTCGTTCAGCGCCTCCAACCTGCCGTTTTTCTCGTCTTTTAAACGTTCGTCGGCACATATTGCCGCCTCAATCGCGGAAATAGCCTCGTCCACGCCGCGTTCGCCGCGCAACGCACCCGAGATTACAAGCCCGAGCTCCTCACCCTCGGCACACGCGACTCCGCACAGATATTGGTTCAGGGAACGCGCGGCTGTATCGTAGGAGGCTTTCAGACCGCCCGCCTGCTCTTTAAGCGCGTCCTGCAGGCGCTGGTATCTCTCCGTGCGGAAAATTTTTCTGAAAATCTTTTTTCTGTCGTCGGTCGGGGAGAGCAACAGGCGGGAAAATTCGCCCTGCGCTATCATTGCTATCTGCGTGAACTGTTCCCCGTCAATGCCGAGAATGTCGCCCACCGCGGCGTTGACTTCCTTGACCTTGGTTATCACTTTACCGTCGGGCAACGTGAGCTCGGCGTTGGGCTTTTCCACGGTCACGCCCTCCCCGCGCGATTTCAGTCTCTCGTATTCGGGATTGCGCTTGATATAGTACTGCTTACCGCGGTAGGAAAAGGTCAGCTCCACGACGGTGGGCGTTTCGGCTGCGGCGTACTTGGAGCGGAACATATACGGCTGGCGCGTGCCGCCGCTGGACGTGCCGTAGAGCGCAAAGACTATTGCGTCGAACACGGTGGTCTTGCCCGCACCCGTATCGCCGCAGATGAGGTACAGCCCGCTGCTGCCGAGTTTGGTAAAATCGAGCTCGGTCCGTCCCGCATAGGGGCCGAACGCCGTCATAACGAGTTTAAGCGGCTTCATTCCTCTTCACTCCAGATTTTTTCTATGAGCGCGCCCACTGCGGATTTTTGCCCCTCATCCATGGGGCGGTTGTTCTGCATGGCGTACAATTCTTCGAACGCCTCCATAGGCGTGACAGCGGAGGCCTCTTCCGCGACGTCGAAATTTGCCGCCGCCGACGTGCGCGTATTTTCATAGCGTATGGTCGCGAGGTTGCGGTATATGAGCCCGAGCTTGGCAAAGGCGTCGGGCACCTCCTCCTCGTCGGTAAGTACGGCGTGAACGTAGTCGTCGCGGTAGTTCGTGTCCTTATAAAAATCGCGGGAGGTGAGCTTTTCGTACGTTCCCTTTATCTCTACGATATCGCGCAGGGGTTTCAGGGGGAGCGAGCTTACCTTGAGCCCGTCTTTTCCGAGCTCCGCCACGGTTACCGACTTTTCGCCCGCTTCGGACAGCGAATATTTCAGCGGCGCGCCCGAATAGACGACCCTTTCGCTCCCCACGCTTTGTCTGCGGTGAATGTGACCGAGCGCCACGTAGTCGAATTTTCCGAACAGCGCCGCATCCACGTTGCCTATATCGCCGACGTTGAATTCCTCCGACCCCGACGGCAGCGAACCCGTTACGAATTGGTGGCAGACGAGCACGTTGCGCCTGCCGTCGTCTATCTTCATAGCGCCTATCGCGGCTTCGACCGCGTCGTTATAGCTCTCTATCTTCCCGTCTCCGAAAAATCTGCGCACGGTGGCCGGCTTTATAAAGGGCAGAAGCCAAAAGTCGACGGGGCCGTATTCGTCGTTTAAAGTGACCGGCTCGACGTTGCCGTCGTAGACGGGCGCGGTGTAGACCCTGCTCGCCGAAAAAAGCTTGCCGCCGAACGCAAGGCGCTCTGCGGAGTCGTGGTTGCCGCTTATCATTAAAACGGGCACGGAGAGCGCGTTTATCCTTTGCAGGAAGCCGTCGAAAAGCTCCACCGCGTCCACCGTGGGCACGCCCTTATCGTAGACGTCGCCGGCAATTATCAAAGCGTCGGGCTCCTCCTTTTCGCAGAGTCCGACGATTTCGGAAAGTATGTATCTTTGGTCCTCTATCATCGAAAATTCGTGATAGCGCTTGCCGAGGTGCAGGTCGGCGACGTGAAAGAATTTCAATCCTTGTCAGTCCTTTTTTATAATTTCTATGCCCTTTTCATACTTCTCGTTGAAGGGGTATACCTCGCCCTTGTATTTGAACGAGGGCAGGGTATCGAGCTGTACGTTATGCAGCGACTTGAATATGCTTGCGTCGACGTCGGGGTTGCGGGTACGGAAGTCCTTAATAAGCTTTTTTACGTCCTGCCGCGCCGACTGCCCCTGTTCGCCGACCGAGAGCCCCTTCGTAAGCTTGCACGCACAGGCGATGAATTGCAAGTTATTGTACTGCTGCCAACGTACGATATCGTCCTCGTTCACGCAATACAGCGGACGAATCAGCTGCATACCCTCGAAATTGGTGCTCTTAATCTTGGGCATCATGCCCTGTATCTGGCCGCCGAACAACATTCCCATAAGCGTCGTTTCGATTACGTCCGACATATGGTGGCCGAGCGCGATTTTGTTACAGCCCAGCTCCTGCGCCCGCGCATACAGAAAACCCCTGCGCATACGCGCGCAAAGATAGCACGGGTGCTCCCCGCCTATGAGATCGTTGACGCCGAATATATCGGAAGGGTAGATTTTCGCAGGTATCTCCAAAAGGCGCAGGTTGCTCTCTATAAGCTGTAGATTTTCCTGTGCGTAGCCGGGATTCATTACGATATATTCAGCGTCGAATTGGATTTCGGAGTGCCTTTTAAGCTCCTGCACGCACTTGGCGAGCAGCATCGAATCCTTTCCGCCCGAAACGCAGACGGCGACCCTGTCGCCCTCCTCTATCAGCCTGTAAGCTTTGACAGCCTGAAGAAACTTAGTCCAGATTCCCTTGCGGAATTTCGTGATTATGCTGCGCTCTATGCGCCCGCACTCCGTAAGCTCTTTCGCCATCAATCCTCGTCGTGGGGGTCTGGAAATTGGGCCTTGTCGTATGCGATATTGTGTTTATCGTAGTAGTCCTTTATCGCCGCGCGGATTGCCTCTTCGGCAAGAACAGAGCAATGCATCTTGTGCGCGGGCAGGCCGTCGAGCGCCTCGGCAACCGCCTTATTGGTGAGTTCCAGCGCCTGGGACAGGGGCTTACCCTTTATCATCTCCGTGGCCATTGAGGACGAAGCGATTGCGCTACCGCAGCCGAACGTATTGAATTTCACGTCGACGATAATATCGTTTTCCACCTTGATATAAATTTTCATTATATCGCCGCAGCGGGCGTTACCGACCTCGCCTATGCCGTCGGCGTCGTCAAGCTTGCCCACGTTGCGCGGGTTTGTGAAATGGTCCATAACCTTTTCGGAATATAATGCCATAATAACTCCTCTTT
>CAZELQ010000024.1:6105-14298 GCA_964513195.1 uncultured Clostridia bacterium
TTAGATAAGGTGCCGCCTTTCGCCCTTTTCAAGCTCCTCCCAGACGGGAGAGATGTTTCTAAGATACTCCACCACCTTGGGCACTTCGGAAATTATATAATCTATCTCCTCCCCGGTGTTTCCTTCCGAAAGCGAGAGGCGCAACGAGCCGTGCGCGACCTCGTGCGGGAGCCCCAACGCCAATAGGACGTGCGAGGGTTCCAAAGAGCCCGACGTACAGGCCGAACCCGACGAAGCGCAGATACCCTTTTCGTCTAAAAGAAGTAAAAGACTTTCGCCCTCTATGCCCTCGAAGCACATATTCACGTTGCCGGGGAGCCTTATCTTCGCGTCGCCGTTAAGCTTGGAGTGCTCTATCTTTGAAAGCCCCGCTATAAGCTTGTCGCGCAGAGCCGCCTCCTTTTTCATATTTTTATCGAGATTACTTACAGCTGCCTTTAAAGCCGCCGCCATTCCGCAGATTGCCGCCAGATTTTCGGTGCCCGCGCGCCTGTTTTTCTCCTGCGCGCCGCCCTCTATAAGGTTTTTTAAGGGCACGCCCGTGCGGCAGTACAACAGTCCTACGCCCTTGGGGCCATGGAACTTATGTGCGGAAAGGGAGAGCATGTCCACGCCGTCCTCCGAAACGTTCACGGGTATATGCCCGACCGCCTGCACGGCGTCGGTGTGGAAGGTTACTTTCCTCTCCCTGCAAACTTCGGCAATCTCCTTTATGGGCTGTATCGTGCCCACCTCGTTGTTGGCGTACATTATAGTCACGAGCGCCGTATCGGGGCGTATCGCCGCCGCGACCTCCTCCGCCGTTACAAGCCCGCTTTCGTGCACGTCGAGGTAGGTGACCTCGAAGCCCTCGTTTTCAAGCTGCTTTAACGTATGCAGGACGGCGTGGTGCTCGAACGCGGTGGTGACGACGTGTTTTTTGCCCTTGGCAAGCCCCACCCTCGCGGCCGAGCGTATGGCCTGATTGTCCGCCTCGCTTCCGCCCGAGGTGAAATATATTTCACCCGCTTTCGCGCCGAGCAGAGCCGCTATCTCCGCCCTCGCTTCCTCTAACTTTTCCTTGGCAATCTGCCCCACGGTGTGCAGAGAGGACGGGTTGCCGTAAACGCCCTGAAAGCAGGGCAACATCGCCTGTACCGCCTCGTCGCACATGGAAGTAGTCGCCGCGTTGTCAACGTATATTGTTTTGCGCATAGTATTTCTATTTCCTACCAATTTAGTATGAATTGATTATAATAAATAATTCCTACTTTGTCAATAGGAATTATGCCCGACGGCGCAATTATTTAACCAAATCGCTCAGCTTTTTGCTTCTTAAGAAGTTCATTATCACTTCGTCAAGCTCCCGCCAAAGGGGCAGGGTAAGACAGGCGCCCGCGTTTTCGCAGCCGCCGTCAAGGCATGAAACGGGCGCGAGCGACCCCTCGGCTACGCTGATTATCTCCGCTACGGTATAGTCCTGCGGCTCTCTTGCAAGCATATATCCGCCCGACTTCCCGCGCGCCGAAATTATGAGCCCGTTTTGCGACAGCTGGGAAACGGTGGTCTCCAGATATTTCTGCGATTCTTTTACGCGCTCCGATATGTCGGCAAGGGAGATATACCCCTCCCTGTGCTGCGCCAAATCTATCATAACCTTTAGGGCGTTGCGCCCCTTCGTCGTTATATACATTATTTTGCCTCTCTATATAATTGACCCCGATATATGCCGCGGTCAACCGCCGTATTCAATCATTTTTTCTATGCACTTAACGCCCTTTTCCATAATCTCGCCGTCAAGCTCTATCTCTTCGCCCGCCTCGCCCAAAAGGCAGTTATAGACGTCCGCAAGGGTAGTCAGCTTCATATTCGGGCAAATCATATGCTTGGAAAGAGGGTAAAAGCTCTTGTCGGGGCAGGCGAACTGCAGGTGCTCCAAAATGGAATTTTCGGTGCCTATTATAAATTCATGCGCGTCCGAATTTTCGGCGTATTCCATTATTGCCGAGGTAGAGCCGACGAAATCGGCGTATTTGACCACGCCCGGACGGCACTCGGGGTGAACGAGCAACAGCGCGTCGGGGTGCTCCGCCTTTGCGCGCTCCGCGTCCTCCTCCTCGATTCTCGCATGCACGGGGCAGCCGCCCGAAACGAGCTTGAAATTCTTTTCGGGAATCTGCTTTTTTACGTAGCTGCCCAGATTTATGTCGGGTATGAAAATTATATTCTGCTCGGGTATAGCCCTGCAAATTTTAACCGCGGAGGAAGACGTAACGCACACGTCGGCGACCGTTTTAAGCTCGGCAGTGGTGTTTATGTAGGCCACTACCGCATACCCCGCGAATCTCTCTTTCAGGGCTTCCACGTCCTCTGCTCCGAACTGCTCCGCCATGGGACAGCACGCGTCGGGATTGGCAAGAATAACGCATTTGTCGGGCGAAAGCATTTTTACCGTTTCGGCCATAAAGCGCACGCCGCACATAATCACGTTTTTATTGGTCGCGCTCTTGGCCCTGACTGCCAGCGCGTAGGAATCGCCCGTAAAATCGGCGACTTCCGATATCGCCTGCGACATATAGCTGTGCGCCAATATGCAGGTATCGCTCTCCCTTTTAAGCTGTATGATTTTGTCCTGTAATTCCCTTACCGTCACGGTTGAACACTCCTTTAAAGAATACGGCTCCGTTAATTCTACCGTATTTATAGGGTATTATAACACCAACTTATAAATCGGTCAAGATAATTTTTCGTCAAAAAGCGCGGCGCTCATATCACGAAACTTTTTAAAGCCTGCGAAGATATCGCCCGCAGTTAGCAAAAAACGCGCTTACCCACTGCGGAGCAAACGCGCTTTTTAATATCGTGCTTACTTTTTTGCGGCCGCCCTGCGTGCGGGAGCTTTTTTGAGCTCTTCGGGAGGGTCGGACGCGGGCACGTGGGAGGAATCGTTCTTTGCCTCCCTATGCGCCTTTATCACGCGCGATTTTTCCTCCTTTTCCTTCTTTTTCTCCTCCTCCGTGCTCTCGTGGAAGGGTATCTCGAAAACTATCGCCTCGTAGGGTCTCAGGGAGAAATTAAGCTTATACGGTCTGCCGTTGCACAGCGCCTTTTCCGCCTTGACGACCATTTCGTTCTCGTCGTAGTAGGTGGAGAACACGCGCCTGTATTTGCCCGAAACGGGCGCGCCCACGCCGTAGTTGTCGTAAGCCATAGGCGTCATATTGCACACGAAAATCAAGCCGTCGTTATAGTTCCAGGGATTGCGGCGTATAAACGCGAATATCGAGCGCTGTACGTCGCCGCTCTCGATCCACTCGAACGACGCGGAATTCGTATCGTCGTAGAGCACGGGTCTTTCTCTGTAAAGATGAAGAAGGGCGCGGTAACACTCCATTACGCTGCGGTGCCCCTCGTCGTCGCACAGGTGCCAATCGAGGCTGACCTTATAGTACCACTCGTTTATCTGTGCGAAGTCCTGCCCCATAAACAGCAGCTTCTTGCCGGGGTGCCCCATCATCATAGTGTAAAAGCATTTTAGCCCGTTGAGCTTGTCCGAATGGTAGCCGGGCATCTTCGTGTACATACTGCCCTTGCCGTAGACCACTTCGTCGTGGGAGAGGACGAGCTGGTAGTGCTCGTTGAAAATGTATTCGAAGGTGTGCGTCATAAGAAAGTGGTGATATTTTCTGTAGACGGGGTCTTTCTTGATATATGAGAGGGTGTCGTTCATCCAGCCCATATTCCACTTTAAGCCGAACCCGAGGCCGCCGTCCTTTGCGGGCGCGGTTATGCCGTTTATTATAGAGCTGTCCTCGGCGATTATAAAGGCGTCCGTGCGGCTCCTCAAAACGCTGTTTAAGTGGCGGAAGAACTCGAAGCTCTCCAAGTTCAAGTCGCCGCCGTCCTTATTGGGGCGCCACTCCGTCCTGCCGAAGCTCGAATACAGCATTGCCGCGACGGCGTCGGCGCGCAGGGCGTCTATATGATATCTGTTGACCCAGAAGAACGCCGAGGCAATCAGGAAATTGGAAACCTCGGGCTTGCCCAAATCGAACGCCTTCGTGCCCCACTCCGGGTATTCGGCACGCAGCGGGTCGCCGTACTCGTAGAGGGGCGTACCGTCGAAGTTCGCAAGTCCGAAATCGTCCTTGGGGAAGTGCGCGGGCACCCAATCCAAAATGACGCCTATGCCGTGCCTATGCATATAGTCGACGAAATACATGAAGTCCTGCGGGGAGCCGTAGCGCGCGGTCGGGCAGAAATAGCCCGTGACCTGATAGCCCCAGGAGGGGTCGAAGGGGTATTCGCATATGCCCATGACCTCGACGTGGGTGTAGCCCATATACTGCACGTATTCGCACAGCTCGTGGGCAAGTCTTCTGTAGTCCAGAAATTGGTCCTCGTCCCACCACATTTCGGTATTTTTCTTCCAGCTGCCCAAATGTACCTCATACACTGCCATAGGCTTTGCGAGGTAGTTTTCGTCCTTTTTAGCGGCCATATATTCGCCGTCGCCCCACTCGTACATATTGAGATTGGTGACGACCGAGGCGTTCGCGGGGCGCCTTTCGCTGCCGAATTCGTAGGGGTCAATCTTATATACCTCGCTTCCGTCGGCGCGGACGATGAGGTATTTATATTTTACGCCCTCGCACATACCGGGCACGAACAGCTCCCATATGGCGTCGTCGACCTTCTCCATCACGTCGCTCCAGGGAGTCCAGCCGTTGCCGTCCGACACGACGCATACAGCCCTTGCCGAGGGCGCCCAAAGTACGAAATGAGTGCCCCATACGCCGTCTATGCAACGTATGTGCGCGCCCATCTTTTCATAGAGCTCGTAGTGAGTGCCGTGGTGAAACAGATATCTGTCCAACTCGCCGAAAAAAGGATTCTTCATAATAATTCCCCCCTGCCGCGCAATCCATGCGCATAAGTTTTATAAATAGGTGCCGCAATGCGGCACGGTTAACCGCTTTTTATTCCCCGTCCGTCCCGACGGTCTCATCGTCTTTTCCGCGCCCGTCGATCACGTTATCGGTAAAGACTTTCGAGTAGACGCACCCCGTCTTGGGCGGCATCGTAAGCACCGCCCTGCCGTACGTTACCCCGAGCTTATCGGGGTAAGCGCCGTACTCCGCGCCGACGGTATGCACGAGGGTTATCTCGTCGGTACGCATACCCGTAACCAGCCATATGGGCACGGTTATGACAACCTGCTTATCGCTCGCGTTAATGGCGATAAAAGCGCTGTCCGACACGTCAAAGCGGGAATAGACGATATACCCGTTGCCCGCGTCGAGGGGCATAAGCGAGCCCATTTTCAGACAATGCAGCTTCTTGCGGAGGGCAATGGCGTCGCGGTGGACGTCGTACATCTCCCAATCCTCCATACCCCAAGGAAAAGTGCGGCGGGAATCGGGGTCGGTCCAGCCGACCTGCCCCACCTCGTCGCCGTAATAGAGCGCGGGGCTGCCCGGCCAGGTCATCTGTATGAGCACGGCGAGAAACATAACCCGCCTGTCGATACCTATGCTTGCGGCTTCGGCGCCCATCGAACGGAGAGTGCCGACGGTCTTATTCGTGCGCGTCAAAAAGCGAATGGTCGTGGTTGGAAAGCTGGTTTATCGCGCTGTCGAGCGCGGGGCGCGGCATATGCGCCATATTCTTTAAAATATTGTCGAAGAACGCCTTGCCGTCGTACAGCTTGCCGTAGTCGATTGCGCCCGAATGTTTCTCCATGCCCGTAAGGAACCAAGTGACGGGCTCCATAAACGCGTCGTAGTTCATAACCGAATCCCACTCGCCGCCCATGAGCCAGCTTTCGGGGTCGCCGTAGTGCTCGGCAAATATAAACGCTTCGGGATTGGCGGTGCGCACTCTGCTTTTAAATGTCTTCCAGAATTTATGGTTAAACTTCGCGCTGTGGCCCAAGTCCGCGGCTACGTCAAGGCGCCAGCCGTCTGCGTTGAAGGGCGCCGAAACCCACCTTTCGCCCACGGTAAAAATCTTTTCGCACAGCTCCGCGCTCTTCTCGTAATTGAGCTTAGGCAGGGTCTTGTAGCCCCACCAGCCCTCGTACTCGCTGTCCGCCTTGTTGGGCTTATCGAACTTAAAATAGCTTCTGTACGGGCTGTTAACCGATTGGAACGCGCCCGTTTCGTACCCCTCTTTTTTGAAATATATGCCCTCTCTGTCCATCCACTTGTGGAACGACCCGCAATGGTTGAACACGCCGTCCACGATCACCTTTATTCCCCTTTCGTGCATCTCCCCGACGAGCTTAGAGAAATATTCGTTGGACTTCTCCAGGTTTGTTTTGCTGGTCACCCTCTTTATGTATTTGGGAGCGTAGCCGTTATGCTTCTCCCAGCCCTGCATGAGGTGATCCACGTCCTCCTCTATCACGGCAAGGTGAGGGTCGATATTGTCGTAGTCCTGCGTGTCGTACTTATGGTTGGAGGGCGAAACGAACAGCGGATTGAAATACACCGCCTCTACGCCGAGATTCGTAAGATAATCCAGCTTTTGCTCTACGCCCTGCAAATCGCCGCCGTAAAAGCAATTCACGTCCACCGTTTCGGGCGTTTTATACCAATCTTCAATCTTTCGGGAGTGCCCGCCCGTATAGTAGTACTCGTTGCTCACGACGTCGTTCTGCGGATTGCCGTTGTAAAAGCGGTCGCAGAATATCTGATAAAACACCCTTCCCTTTGCCCAATCGGGCACTTTCTGCCCGGGCGTGAACGCAAAGTTGTACTCCTCCTGATTGGTGGTCACCGCGCCGAGGCGGTTATAGAAAACCTGATCGTCCACGTCCTCGAGGCGGAAATAATAGCTTACGGGGCTCTTCCCGCATACGAAACGCGCCTCGTAAAAGTCGTACGTTTCGCTGTGGGCTTTCAGCTTTTTCATTTTGCGCTCTTTGCCGTTGATTACGGCATATACGGCAGGCACGTCGTTTCTGAGTGTGCGGAACGTCAAGATCACCTTGTCGCCCGCCTGCGGTTCGTACGGAGTTTTAAAAGTCTCGGTTTCGTCTGTAAATAACGCCTGTCTGTTTATCATTATTTCAAAATTCTCCGATGAAAATTGTACCATAAGAACGGCTTAAAGTCAATATGCAAATGCCATTTACCCGTTGACATAAAAGCTTTATTGTGCTAATATTTATATGATTTATAGAGGGAATTATGGAAGAGGAAACTACTAAACCCGTCAAGGCGGAAAGGCCTGCGGACAAAAAGAAAATTCGGGACACCGTATTATATTGGCTACTGTTGAATATAGGCACGCTGCTCGTCGCGGCAGGGGTCTATTTTTTTAAGGCTCCCAACCACTTTGCGACCGGCGGCGTGAGCGGCATTGCGATAATCATAGCCAACTATACGGGTTCGGTGTTAAAACAGTCCGACCTCGTCATGATCATCAACGTCGTCCTGCTTATCGTCGGCTTCATATTCCTCGGCAAGGGGTGCACGCTCAAGACGCTGTATTGCTCGCTCGTCTACTCGGCGGAAAATATGCTGTTCGAACACTTTCTCCCCCTCGACGGAAGTATAAACGGACTGACGGGGCCGCTTACCGACCAGCCGCTTATGGAACTCGTTTACGCCATGCTGTTAACCGGCATAGGCAGCGCGATAATATTCAACTGCCGTGCCTCGTCGGGCGGCACCGACATAATAGCGCTGATACTCAAAAAATATACCAAGCTGAACACGGGCAAGGCGCTGCTCGTCACCGACTGCGCGATAGCAATGAGCACGTTTTTCGTGTTCGGTATAGAGGCCGGCCTGTTCTCCATGCTGGGACTGTTCGCCAAGGCGTTCATAATCGACGGCGTAATAGAAAACATAGGCAAGTCGAAATATATCACCATTATAACCACCATACCCGAGGCGATAAGCGAATACATTCTGAACGATATGAAACGCGACTTTACGACCTACGAGGCCAAGGGAGGCTATACGGGGAGCGAGAAGCACGTTCTGATAACCGTGTGCAAGAGGAGCGAGGCGCTTAAACTTAAATACAAGGTCAAGACGATAGACCCCTCGGCGTTCGTGATTATAACCGACGCCAACGAAATCCTCGGCAAGGGCTTCCGGGCAAGTCTTTAAGCGCAACTTCGACTTCGCCCAACGCGACCGCATAAAGCGCGCTCCGCCCCCTACGCACGAAAAAACGAAAATAAGCCGTGCGCGAAAAAAT
>CAZELQ010000025.1:0-13992 GCA_964513195.1 uncultured Clostridia bacterium
TGACCCGTGCATTGCAAAACCACGCAGGCTATTGCAAGCAGAACGAGATATAGGCTGAACCATTTGTAATTTGCCTTTTTTATTGCCGCAAGCATAACCTTTATGGCGAAAAGTCCGGCAACCGCAGAAATTATGAAGCCTATTGCGATGCACCAGCCGAATTGCGGTCCGGCAACGCTGAACGAGTACGAAAAGCTTTCTTCTCCCTCGCCGATAAGTCCCTTTATAAGTTCAACGAAAAAGCTACCTAAAATTACGGGTATCGACATCAGGAAGGAGAACTTGGAAACGTCCTCCGCCGTTCCGCCCGCAAATGAGCCGGCGGCTATAGTCGAGCCGCTTCTGGAAACGCCGGGAAGAATTGCCACCGCCTGCGCCAAACCCATGGGGATCGTAGTGCGCCAACAAAGAGGCAATTCCTTTTTCCTCCTCTTTACGAACAGCTCGGTCGCAAACAGAACGGCCGCCGTAAAGGTGAAGAAAACGGCGAGCACTACTCCGACGTACGCCCCGCCCATAAGGTGCTCCTCTATTATATCGTCCAACAAAAGCCCCGCTATTGCCGCGGGTATGGTCGCCACTACGAGATAGAGAAGCGTTTTAAACGGCTTTTTAAACAGAGCGATAATGTCTCTCCAAAATATTATGCATACGGCTACCAAAGTGCCGAGGTGCAGAATAATATTGAAGAAAAGCTCTGCCCCGCCGATATCTATGCCGAGCACGCGCTGTAAAAACGTTAAATGCCCCGAAGAAGATACCGGCAAAAATTCAGTGAGCCCCTGCGTTAAGCCGAGGACGATTGCCTGCCACCACTGCATCAGTCAAGTCCCAATAAATCCTTATAGGCGCCGCTGTAAACGGTTACCGCATCGTCCACGTTATAATCGTTGATAATTTCGGCGCGCTTTATCGTCGTTTCGTTGGAGAGGACGGAGTCCTTTACCCATTCGTAGAACAGGTTTTCGAAAGTTCCCTCTGCTTCGATGTTTTCCTTAGTCCAATTGGGTTTGTATACCTCGCCTCCATCGAACGAGAAGGTGTCGGTTACGTATATAATGTGCCAGCCGTACGAACCCGCGCACACCTTGAACGCGCCGACGCCCATTCTGAGCGCCTGCTGCGCGGCGTATTCGAATTCCTTTATATAGCTCGTTTCGTAAGCCGATACGGAGTAGCCGATATACTGCGAGAGAACGCCCGTGTCGGTCGTATAGGCATATTGAAGTTCGTTGACGGCGGACATTACCTTGTACTGCACCTCGCTCTGCACGAAGCGCTTTTCCTTAGAAACGTCGGCAATGTCTACTCTGCCCGTAGCGTATACGAGCTTGCCGTAATCCACCTTGCCGTCTTCTTCGAGGAAAGTCTCGTTAGTATAATATTCGGAGTTGGTGAAGGCGCCGTCCTTTACGGCCGTTGAGCCGACGTAGACGTCGCCCGCGCTTATTCCTACCGCATCGGTTCTGCCGAGTACGTAGTTAATATATGACGAGAATTCGGAAAGCATACCGTCGATATTGAGTTTGTTGGGCACGAGCTTATAGCTGCCGTCGGCGTTCTTGGTGACCGTGCCGTTGTAGGTGTACGCGCCGATATATTTTTCGAGCTGTTCGTACTCGCCGACCTTGGTGAGATTGTTTTCGAAGAACAGATATTTTCTGTCCGCATTGCCGCCCGTATACATCGTAAGGGCGTTTCCGTCGGCGGCGGTGGCGTTTAGCTTCTTGTCGGTACCGTCCTCGTCGGTGCCGACAAAAGAATAGTCGGTGGCGCCGTTGAACCAAGCGCCGCGCTGGTCGGTGGTCGTGATTTCTTTCAGAACCTTGTTTCTCTCGTAATAATAGTCGTCGTCGGAAATTATCTTTTCTTCGAGGAAGCTATCCAACTCATCGATGCGGACGCTCTGCATGGTCGAGAAAGGGAGCAAAATGTTGTAGACGTAGCCGTACGTGCCGTAGGTAGTCTTTCCGCCGACGGTCTGCTCCTCGGTGTCATTGGTCGTAGCGGGGCTGTACAGAATAAAGGAGCTTGAGCTGTAACTGCTAAGCGCCGTCTCGAACGACGTGACGTCGTTATACGTGTTTGCCTGTTTGGTGTATTCGCCGTCTACCGTGCCTTCGTACGCCTCCTGTATAAAGGTATAAACGCCGTTGTCGGTACTGTTCAATTTCGCTTCCTGCGACTCCTCGAGACGGTCGTTAAATTCGTCTACGACTGCTTGTTTAAGCTCGGAAACGTAGGATTCCTTAACGTAGGAGAGGTTGAGTATATCGGTCACGTTCGTATCTTCGGAGGTTACGAGATAGTTTGATTTCAAATAGCTTACGAACTTTTCGTATGCCTTGCGGCGCGTGTTCTTGTTCGTGCCGTTCAATGGCTCGTAGTAGTCGCCAACGTCGTCCAGAAGATAGCCCTCATAGCCCGTATAAACGCCGTACGTTTCGGGAACGAAATCTTCCTTTGTCGTATCTACGCCCGTGGGGGTGGAACGGCTGTCGGTGCCGGAGTATTTCTCCTCTTCCTCGAGTATATCTTCCTCGTAGCTGTCAAGCGCGCTGTTCAGAGAAGAATAGAGGGAATACTTCGCAAGCTTTACCTCCTCCGAATCTTCGCCGCCGAGAAGATAGGTATACATTTCCCTTTCTCCCTTTGCGGCCTCTTCCTTGAATTCTTCTATGGTGAACTCGCCCGAGTCGACCTTGTCCTTAAGCAGAGAAACGGTAGCGTATTGCCATACGACTGCGGTTGATGTGAGGTTGTCGACAATCAGCTCGAACGTGTCGCTGTACGAGCTGCCGTTGCTCACTTGCTGGTAACCGTAGCTTAAAAACGAGGAGAGCATATCGCGCTTCAAAATGTCCTCGTCGCCTATTACGGACGCGTAGTCGTTCCCGAATTCGCCGGCAAACTTTTCGCTCTTCGTGATATTTACGGTGGCTATTCTTTGTTTTAGGTCTGCCTCGCTGAGCGTGGCGACGCAGCCCGTCATCGTCGCGCCCAAAATCAAGGCGGCGGCCGCTGCCGCACAGATGAGTTTCTTTCCCTTCATTTGACTTTTATCTCCGAATAATCTGGAAGTCGTTTTTTCAAAGCTTATATAAACAGCTATTATCAATTATATAATATTAAATCGCCCTTGACAAATAATTTTTATGCGTTTTGGGCAAAACTTGTTGCAAATTTGAAAAATTTGGTCATTTGTAACATCGTTTTGGTGGGAGTAGCCTGCGGTACGAAAACAATCTGCGGTACCTTTGCCATTGACAGCGTTACCGCCTTACCCGATTTTTGTATCGCCGCGGAGAGTCCCGCGTGCTTCAAAGCGTTTAAAGACGGCAATTCTATACAGCCGCCCTGTCCGTCCACCGTGATTTTTTTTACGTTAAACGGCGACGCGTAGGCCTTTAAGACGGCGATAATCAAAAGGTTTAACACCTCGTCGGGCATAGGGCCGTAGTTCTCCTCTACCGAGCGGCACACCCGCTTATAATCGTCTACGGAGCGGATTTCGGCAATCTGCTTGTAGGTGTCCATTCTGCCCGCACTGCTCTCGATATAGCTCTCGGGAATGTACGCCGTCGCGCGTATATCGAGCTCGGCGGTAAACCGGCTTTCGCCCGTTAGCTCCTCTTTGAGTAGCTTGGAATATAGCTCGTAGCCGACCTTGTCCATATGTCCGTGCTGTTCGGCGCCCAAGACGTTGCCCGCTCCCCTTATCTCCAAATCGCGCATGGCAATCTTGAAGCCCGAGCCGAGCTCGGTGAACTGCATAATCGCCTTTAACCTTTCGGCCGCGTCCGAGGTCATCACCTTTTCGGGCTTAAAGGTGAAGTACGCCGAGGCGAGACGGGCGCCTCTTCCCACCCGTCCTCTCAACTGGTAGAGCTGTGAAATGCCCAGCCTGTCCGCGTCGATTACTATTATGGTGTTGGCGTTGGGCAAATCGATACCGTTCTCGATTATCGTCGTAGTGACAAGTACGTTTTTATCGCCGCGGTAAAAGGAGAACACGTTGTTCTCCAGCATATTTTTTTCCATACGGCCGTGGGCATAGGTTACGTTTGCCTCGGGAACTATGGAACGGATTTTTTCGGTAAAGGCGGCGATGCTCTCCACTCTGTTATACAGAATAAATACCTGACCGCCCCTCGTGATTTCGCGCAAGACGGCGTCGCGTATAAGCGTCTCGGTTTCTTCGACCACGTAGGTCTGCACGGGCAGCCTTCTCGTGGGCGCCGTATTTATAGTGCTGATATCTCTTATGCCCGAGAGCGACATATGAAGCGTGCGGGGTATGGGCGTGGCCGTCATCGTAAGACAGTCGACGTCCGTTTTGATGTGTTTAATCTTCTCCTTGTGCTCCACGCCGAAGCGCTGCTCCTCGTCGAGAACCAAGAGTCCGAGGTCGCGGAATCTGACGTCGTCCGAGAGAAGCCTGTGGGTGCCTATGATAAGGTCTATTTCGCCGTTTGCGAGCGCCTTTAAGGTTTCCTCCTGCTGTTTGGCGGTCTTGAAACGGTTGAGCTTTTCCACGCGGACCCCGAATTCCTTGAACCTCTCGCAGGCCGTGTTATAGTGCTGTTCGGAGAGTATCGTGCTGGGGCACATGAGCGCCGCCTGTTTACCGCCGAGCACGCACAGATAGATTGCGCGGAAAGCGACCTCGGTCTTTCCGTAGCCGACGTCGCCGCACAGCAGCCTGTCCATTACCTTGTCGGAGCACATATCGGCCTTTATTTCCTCTATGCAGGCGAGCTGGTCGGGGGTCTCCTCGTATATAAACGAATTTTCGAACTCCTCCATCAAAGCGGCGTGCCCGGGGAAGCGGAAGCCGCGTCTCTCCCCGCGCTCGGCATAGAGTAGCTTTAAATCGAAAGCAAGCTTTTTTATCGATTGGCGCACGCGCTCCTTTACCCTTTCAAATTCCGCGCCGCCTATCTTTGAGAGAGTCGGATTATCTTCGCCGACGTACTTGGAGAGTACGTCCATCTGCTCGACGGGAACGTACAGCACGTCGCCCCCTCTGTACTCGATGGCGACATATTCCTTTATGCCGTCGGTGGTTTCTATCTTTTTCGTGCCGGTAATCTTGCCCACGCCGTGTTTTTCGTGGACGGCGTAGTCGCCAACCTCGGGCGCGGCGAACATATCGCCGCGGCGGCGCCGTATGCGCTTTGCCGTCGGCTTGGTAAAAATATCGCCGCTGCCTATTACGGCAAGCTTGGCCTCGTGCAGTATAAAGCCCTTTGCAAGCTCCTCGCTTAAAACGGCTATATCTTTCAAGGCGGAAAGGGTGTCGGGAACGGGATTGACCCCCACATATGCCTCGTTTAACGCCTCGCAAAGCTTTTCGTACCGCTTTACCCCGCCCGAGAAAATAAGCACCCTGTAACCGCCCGAGAGCCAATGCTTTACGTCATCGCACAACCCCGTAACGTTGTTTAGATAGGTGGGCGAGGGCACCGAACGGAGATTGTAAGTTTTGAGCGGACGGAAGAATTTAAGGTCGGTGGTAAAGGTTTGGAGCGCCATATTCAGAAAACGCGCCGTACCCTGCAAAAATTTTTCGCGCGAAAGAAACTGACTTTCGGAGAACGGGCAGACCTCGCCGCCCGCCCTTAGCTCGGTAAACCTTTCGGCGTGCTCCTTTAACAGCGCGTCGAGCCTGTCGGACACCGATTTACATTCGTCGAATATTATTACCGCGTTCGCGGGCAGCAGGTCAAAGACGGTAGCCGCACAGCGCAACGCGGGGAAAAGGTAGTCCTGACCGGCAAAGGGCGTGCCCGAAAGAAGCTTCTCCTCCGCTTCGCCGCAGATTGCCTTTAAACGGCGGAAAGCGGCGCCATTATTGCACGCATTGGGCTGGGCGCGCAATAGCGATACGAGCCCCTGCACTTCGTCGCTCTCTATATAACTGTCCAAGGCGGGCAGCAGGGTTACGGACGGTACCTCTTCAAGTCTTTCGCCGCTTACGAAATCGTAGGGGCGTATGCGTTCCGCCTCGTCGCCGAAAAAGTCGATGCGCACGGGATTTTCGGCGCCGACGGGGAATACGTCCAAAATGTCGCCGCGGACGGCGAACGAGCCCTTGCTCTCCACGGCATATTCGCGGACGTAGCCCATTCTGACAAGGGCGGCGGGCACTGCCGAATAGTCGTACTCACGTCCGGCCTCTATCGTCATAACGGGCAATTTGTCCGGCATGAGCTGAATGGCCGCCTCGACGTCGCAGACGGTTATTTCCGCGCCGTACAGAAAGCCGCAAACACCCTCTATGCGCCTAAAAAGCGCGTCCTTGGACACGGCGTCCTTATAGAGAAGAACGTCGTCCTTTGCGGTGAGGCGGGCGCACCTCTTGCCGGAAAGCACTTTGATTGCGGCATAGGCTTTATCGGCCGCGACCGCGTCCGCAGCGATATACAGGACGGGGCGGTCTACGACTGACGCCGTAAGATATTTTTGGGAGTCGGAAACGCCGAAAACCGCCGTCGGAGCACCGAGGCGGAGGTCGTTTGCTATTTGCGGGTAATCACCCTTTAAGTTTTCGGCGGTGAAAAAATCTCGCTTCATTGTCTTGATGAAAGCCCCGTCCGTACGGCCGTTTAACCGTTAAATTCGGTCATAACCTGCTCGCAAGGTCTGCCTTTCGCAAGCTCCACGGCGGCCTGCGCGGCGCGGTTACTTGCCTCGACGAACAGTCCGTAGTCTTCTTTCGCGACTTCGGAGAGGACGTAATTTATTAAGGGAACATTCACCTCTTCGTCGCGTATACCTATGCGAATCCGCGCGAAATTCTGGGTACCTATCTCGGCTATTACCGAGCGCATGCCGTTATGAGTGCCCGCACTGCCGTCGGGGCGTATACGGATTTTGGCCTTGGGCAGGTCGTAATCGTCGTAGATGACCACAAGATTTTCGGGCCCCGCCTTATACTTGGCAAGCAGCTGTTTTACGGCGCGGCCGGAGTTGTTCATATAGGTGAGAGGCTTTGCGAGAATAACCTTTTCGCCGCCGACGTATGCCTCGGCGACCAGCGCCTCGCACTCCTTTTTCTTGAATTTGGCTCCGAGAATATCGGCCGCGTCGCCTACGGCGAGGTAGCCCATATTGTGAAAGGTTTTAAGATATTTGGTTTCGGGATTACCCAGCCCGACTATTATAAACATAAACTTACCTTTAAGTTAAAAGCCACAGTTTAGCCTGTGGCTCCCGAGAATATTTTAAAGTAAACTTTGGCCGTACGCAGACCGAAACGCGCTTTCGCCCAGCGCTCAGTCGTACACCTTTGACATGGGTCTGTCAAGATAGACGTTCTCTATCGCGTTGGCAAAGATGGCCGCAGTGGAAATCATCTTGAAAATGGGCAGCATCTTTTCCTGAGGAATGTTGATTGTGTCGAGCATGGCGAGCTCGGTTATGGGCGAGGCGGCGAGGCGCTCTATTGCGGGGCCGGACAAGACGCCGTGCGAACAGCAGGCGTAAATTTCCTTTGCCCCCGCTTCCTTTAAGGCCTTTGCGCCCTGCACTATGGTGCCGGCCGTGTCTATCATATCGTCCACCATAAGGCAGTTTTTACCCTGCACGTCGCCGATTATGTTCATAACCTCCATAACGTTCGCCTTGGGGCGGCGCTTGTCGATTATCGCCATCTTGGCGTCCATACGGGTTGCCACCTTTCTTGCGCGGGCGACCGAACCGATATCGGGAGAAACGACGACGAAGTCCTCGTCCACCTTGGGTTTGAAGTAGTTGTACAGCGTGGGTCCGCCTACCAGATTATCTAAGGGAATATCGAAAAAACCCTGTATTTGCAGGCAATGCAAATCCATAGTGAGAATTCTGTCCGCGCCTGCGGAGGTCAAAAGATTGGCAACGAGCTTTGCGGTGATAGGCTCCCTCGAGCGCGCCTTTCTGTCCTGACGGGCATAGCCGAAGTAGGGCATAACCGCGGTGATACGGCCGGCGCTTGCGCGCTTCGCCGCGTCAATCATTATGAGCAGCTCCATAAGATTATTGTTTACGGGGTAGCTGGTGGACTGAATTAAAAATACGTCTTTGCCGCGCACCGTTTCGTCGAAACGGACGTAAATTTCGCCGTCGGAAAAGTGCGTTACCTCCATTTCTCCCAAGGAAGTGTTCAGCTGTTTCGCAATGGCTTCCGCCAAGGGGCGGTTAGAGTTGCCCGAAAAGAGCTTAATTTCGTTGCCGTGGTTAATCATTGGGTCTTTCCTCCGTGATTTATCTTATGTTTTGCCGCGGGCTTTGCCGCCCGCGCATTTGATTTTCGGCGCATATAAAATTTTACTTTGTTAAATTTTTAAAGTCAACCGTTACGGCGATGTTAAAATTTTTATTCCAAAATGTTAAAAAGTAACTTTCACGTGAAAAGTTTGTGAATTGTAGCGTGTCGCCACCGCCGCGTTTCTTTATTGCTTTTCGCGTATGCGCATTTCGGAAAAAAAGCGCGACAAAATTTCCCTGCACTCTTCCTCCATTACGCCGCCCTCGACCTCGATTTTATGGTTCAACAGGTTTGCGGAGGCCAGCTCGGAGGTCAGCGAGCGCCCCTTGTCCTCGGGCGCGCCGAAATAAATCTTTTTGATGCGCGCGTTGAGCGCGGCGCCCATACACATGGGACAGGGCTCCAACGTGACGTAGAGTTCGCACTCCGGTATGCGCCAGCTCCCCAATTTTCTGCACGCCTTTTCAATCGCCTCGATTTCGGCATGGGCGGTTGCAATCTGCCTTTTCGTTCTTCTGTTATGCCCGCGGGCGATGACCTTGCCGTCGCAGACTACCACGGCGCCTATGGGCACTTCGCCCTCGTCCGCCGCCTTTTTCGCGCATTTAAGCGCCGCCGTCATGAATTCGTTTGCTTTCATAATTTTCAGTGAAATGCGTTAAAAGCCCGAAGCACTCCTTTATTTTATTGAGCTCGCTTATCGGATGGGAATAATCGTCCGACCCGCACTCGATTGTGTAGGCGGGAATATTCAGCTTTTTTAAGCACCAATCCTTATACCCGCCCGCGCTTCCGTAAATGATTTTCGGGGTATAGCCCGTGAAGCCGGCCAAAATATTTGCGCCCCGCTCGTCGCCGAGGCCGTCGAACTCCCAATAAATTTCCCCGCCCTTGGTGTGAAAGGAGAGCGTGACGGAGGGGTTTACGAATTCGGTGAAGCGGGCGAGAGCGGACGACTCGGCCTCCGAAAAGGGAAAATCGCCTATACAGTTCTCGCCTCCGCGCACCCTTGTATTCAGCTTGCCCGTTCCCCACAGCGCGTCGAAGTTGCAATTCAAATCAACGCCGCGGGCATTGGCTTTCCAGAGCGGTTCCCGCGTTTCGGCGATATACGCGCCGTCGGGATTTAAAAGAGGAATAATCCAGCCGCCGCAAAAGACCTTTTCGCGTGCGTGGCGCAGGGCAAGCTCCGCCGTAATCCACTCCCGCGCGTGAACCGCATAGACGGCGATAAACTGCTTACCATAGTCGCTGCCTACGTGCAAGGCATAGATATTCCTGCCGAAAAACGAATAGCCGATAACGCATTTTTTGCCCGCATAGCCGCCAAAAAACGCCGAAACCTTTTCATATATCATACGGCTATTATATTATCGCGTCATTTATGATATTCACTGCCCGAATTTATCATAAATGCGCGGTAAACCTGCTCCAATAAGATAACGCGCATAAGCCGGTGGGGAAAGGTCATATCGGAAAAAGACAGGCGCAAATCGGCCGCCCGTTTGACCGCCCCGTCCAGCCCGCAGGAGGAGCCTATTATAAACGTTATTTCACTGCCCGCGTCGCACAGAGCTTTGACCCTTCCGGCGAGGCCCTCGCTGGAAATTCTTTCCCCCTCCACGCACAGCGCTATTTTATAGCCCGTCGCGGCTTTGAGTACGGCAGGAGCCTCCTCTTTCGGCGATTTGCCCTCGGCAAGCTCTCTGATTTCCACATCGGCAAAGCGCGAAAGGCGCTTTAAATATTCCGCGCAGGCGGCACGGAGATAATCCTCCTTTATTTTGCCTACGCAGACCACGTTGACCTTTATCATACGAACAACCCCGTAATCCAGACTATTATCATGGCAGCGATACCCGCCGAGGCATAAACGAAAAAGGATTTCACGCCGCCCTTTTCTCCCTTGGAAAGCAAGGTCTTGTCCATTATGAGCCAAACGACGGCGACGACGAGGGAAATACCGGAAAGCACGTACAGCGCTATTTCGCCGCCGAGAGATACCGTAAGGGCGCCCGTTTCGGCGTCGACCGCGCCCACGGCGTATAAAACGATTATAAGCGCGTTATTTATAAAGTGAATAATTACCGTTGGCGTTATGGAACGGGAGCGCACCGCAAGCAACGCGAACAGACAGCCGCAGACGAACTGATAGATTGTCTGCTCCACAGAGCCGTGATAGAGCGAAAAACACAGTCCGACGATAAAAACCGATTTTACCGAACCGGCGTCGCTCTCTATATTGTTGAGAATGAGGCCGCGGAATAGCGCCTCCTCCATTACGGCGGGAAGAACCGCGACCACTAAAAGGGCGGGAAGAATCTTCCAGCCGCCGATATCGGGCAAGGTGTTACCCTGACGCTCATAACCCATAAGCTCGAACAACTGTATGAGGTAGTCGTTTACCCAACTTAAAGAAAACAGCAGGCCGAATATAAGCAACAGCCCGATAAATATATATTTGGGACGGCACCTTAAGGGCAGAACCCTTTTGACGGGCTGGCGGAAATAGCCGAACGCAAGGCCAAGAATCACGGCTATTGCGACGGGCGACACGAGGTAACTTATATACTTGCCGCCGTCCGTACCCGAAATGCCGCTAAGGGAAATTATGCCCGAGGCGATTAAGCTTAAAACCATATACAGCGCTACGCATGCGCTGAACGAAAAGCCGCCCGCTCTTGCGCCGAGGGGCAACGGCCGTCTTTTTTCCATACCAAGATTATACATTATATCGCCGCTTAAAGTAAACGAAAACGTTTTACTTTCCGACAAAATTATTATATAATTTTTTTGTATGAGAACCGTTGATACCAAAGAAATCGCCGACAAAATCTACTCTATGGCCCTGCGCGCGTGCGTCAATCTTACACCCGCTTGCAGGGCGGCGCTCGAAAACGCGGCCGCGCGCGAAAGGGAAGGCGCGGCCAAGTTCGCACTCGAAACTCTGCTTGAAAACCGCAGAACGGCCGAAAATGAGGGCATGCCCGTATGTCAGGACACGGGCATGGCAGTCGTAATTCTCGAAATAGGACAAGGCGTACATTTGACGGGCGAACTTTTGGAGGACGCCGTGAACGGCGCGGTAAGGCGCGCTTACAAGGACGGCTATTTCAGAAAATCGGTATGCGACCCCATCACCCGCGAGAACACGGGCGACAACACTCCGGCCGCGATTCATACGCACATATGTGCGGGCGAACAGATAAAAATCACTTTTTTGCCCAAGGGCTTCGGCAGCGAAAATATGAGCGCTATATATATGCTTAAACCCTCGCAGGGGGTCGGCGGAATTATAGACGCCGTTGTTGAGACGGTTGAAAAGGCCGGCTCGCGCCCCTGCCCTCCCGTTTACGTCGGAGTCGGTATAGGAGGAAGCTTCGACACCTGCGCCTACCTTGCAAAGCGCGCCTTGACCCGCGACGTCGGCACGCGCAACCCGCGCTCCGATATCGCGCAAATCGAAGAGGAAGCGCTGCGTCGCATAAACGGGCTTGACATAGGCTGTCAGGGCTTCCACGGCGACGTGACCGCTCTGGGCGTGAGCTGCGAATGGGCGCCCACTCACATTGCCGGTCTGCCCGTTGCGGTAAATATTCAGTGTCATTGCATACGGTGCGAAAAGGAGGTTTTATAATGATTAAGCTTACCTTGCCGCTCGCAAAGGAACAGATAAAGAAGCTGAAAGCCGGCGATAGCGTGAGCATTACCGGAACTATATATACGGCGCGCGACTGCGCGCATAAGCGGCTGTGCGGGATGATCGAACGGGGCGAGGCTCTGCCGTTCGACGTTAAGGGCGCGTTTATTTACTACGCCGGCCCCTGCCCCGCCAAGCCCGATTGCGCAAGCGGGAGCTGCGGTCCCACCACCTCGGCGAGAATGGACGCCTACGCTCCCACACTTTTAAATCTCGGTCTGGGCGGAATGATAGGCAAGGGCGAGATGAGCGGCGAAGTCATGGCGGCGATAAAGAAAAACTGCGCCGTATACTTTGCGGCGATCGGCGGCGCCGGCGCGCTGTACGGCAAGTCGATAAAAAAGAGCGAGCTCGTGGCTTTCCCCGAGCTCTTGAGCGAGGCCGTGCGTAGGTTGGAGGTCGTGGACTTCCCCGCGGTGGTAGCATACGATTGCGCGGGCAACTCGATATACTGAATATTTATTAAAAATATGCGCCGCACACGTTTAAAACGAGACTTTTTGCGCTATAATCGGATTGTTTGGAGGAAAAAATATGTTTCTCGTTGACTGGATTGTTCTCGGCGTTGCCGCCGTTTCCATACTTTTGGGACTTCTTCTCGGCTTCGGCAAGCTGCTTAAGATGTTTACGGGCGGTATAGTCGGCATACTTATTTCGGCGGTCGTTACCTACTTTCTGTTGGGCGTCGTCGCAAGCTGGGGCTTCGTGCAAGACGTCAACGCAAAGCTGCTACAGGCAATGCAGAACGCCGAAAGCGGCTTCGTCGACTTCTTAATCAAAATCGGAATAGAAAAAATAATTCTGGCCGTCGTGCTGTTTATCGTCGTGCAGATTATAAGAATTTTCATAGTAAAGCTTTTGAAAAGCATTATGGAGATAAAGCGTCCCGTAATGAAGGTTATCAACAAGATTTTGGGTGCCGTATTTATGCTGCTTATTTCGGCGATGCTCGTACTGTTCATCTTCCACATAGTCGACCTCGTGGGCGGCAATTCCGAAGCGGACTTCAGACAGTGGCTGACCGGTACGTTCAGAATGGATTGGGTGTTCGACCACAACCCCTTGAAGTACGTTATAGAGAGAGCGCTTCCGCAATAAAAAAATAAGACCTTTAACGCGGCGGCGGGAACCTTTTGGGGTTCCCGCCGCATATATTTTGTATATGGAGTTTTTATTCAGCCGGCTGAAAAAGATGGAAGTCATCAGCTTGAACGACGGCAAAAACTTAGGAAAAATTTACGACGCCGAATTCCTTATGCCCGAGGGCAAAATTAAGGGATTTTACCTTACGGGCTGCAAGGGCTTTAAGCTTACGAAAAGCGACGTGTTTATAAACCTGCGCGAGGTTGTGAAAATAGGCGAGGACGTTATATTGGTCAAGCAGAACGACGGCGAAAAGCCGTCGGACGCACCCTGTCCTCCTCCGTGTCCCCCGCCTTGTCCTCCCTGCCCTCCAAAGGGCGGCAGGCGCAACTATGACGAATACGAATAGTGCGTTAGCTTCAGCATATGTCCGTCCGAATACGCTTCAGGGCGGATTTTTCCAATCTTGAAACCTGCGCCTGCGAGATGCCGACCTCGGAGGAGATTTCCGTTTGCGTTTTGCCCTCGAAGTAACGCAGAAAGAGTATGCTTCTCTCTCTGTCGTCGAGGCGGGAAATGGCTTCGTAGAGCGCCGCCTTTTCCGTCCAAACCTCGTCGTTGTTTTTAGTGTCGAAAATCTGGTCCATTAAAAGAAGGGTGTCGCCCTGTTTGTTGTAGACGGGGTCGTACAGAGAAACGGGGTCGGAGATAGCGTCTAAGGCATATGCAACCTCGGATACGGCGACGTTCATTTCCTTGGCTATCTTGTCGTAGGTGACTTCGTCGTCGGTCTCCTCGAGCTTTTCCCTAACCTTTAAAACGCGGTAGGCCGTGTCCCGTATCGAACGGGAAACGCGCAGGGAATTGCCGTCGCGGAGATACCTTTTTATTTCGCCCAATATCATAGGCACGGCATAGGTGGAGAATTTTACTCCGACGGAAATATCGAAGTTGTCAATCG
>CAZELQ010000026.1:0-13873 GCA_964513195.1 uncultured Clostridia bacterium
CGACCTAAGCCGTCATCCCGAGCCTGTCGAGGGATCCCACGAACGAAGTCCGACCAACCCATTTCCTAAATAATTAACGTAGCAAGCAAAACCGCGCTTTTGCGCAGCGCGACTCAATTTGCAAATACTTTTGCCTCGGCGGAGGGAATGCCCGCAATTATATAATTACGAGGGCGCTGAGCAATCGCGGGCAGGGAGGCAGAGCCTCCCAAAAACCGAAAAAATATCGTTCGCCCCAAGAACGGGATTTTTACGAGAAAAACTTTTTTTGGAGGTTTTATGATTAAACTGATAAAAGGCGGCGTCTACTATATGGACGGCGCGTTGGTGCGCGAGAACTACGCGTTTATGGTGGAGGCGAAGAAGCAGGCGGCAATAAAGGGCACGCTTGCCTATTCCGTTTTGAAAGCCCACAACAAGGGCGACGGTGAAAATTTAAAAATAACCTTCGACGCGCTTGCCTCGCACGACATAACCTACGTCGGCATAATTCAGACCGCCAAGGCGTCGGGCCTTACGGAATTCCCCGTACCCTATACGCTGACCAACTGCCACAATTCGCTGTGCGCCGTCGGCGGAACGATAAACGAGGACGACCACCTGTTCGGGCTTTCCGCGGCGAAAAAGTACGGCGGCAATTTCGTGCCTCCCCATCTTGCCGTAATCCACCAATATATGAGGGAATGCGAGGCGGCCTGCGGTAAGATGATACTCGGCTCCGACAGTCACACCCGTTACGGCGCGTTCGGTACTATGGCGATAGGCGAGGGCGGCCCCGAGCTCGTTAAACAGCTCCTCGGTCAGACCTACGACGTCAAGCGTCCCGAAATCATAGCGGTATATTTAAAGGGCAAGCCCAAAAAGGGAGTAGGTCCCCACGACGTAGCCATAGCGCTCGTCGGCGCGACCTTCAAAAAGGGCTTCGTAAAGAATAAAATTCTCGAATTTATCGGCCCCGGAATAAAAAATCTTTCAATGGACTTCAGAAGCGGTATCGACGTAATGACCACCGAAACGGCCTGCCTTTCCAGCATTTGGGAGACAGACGAAACGACGAGGGAGTTTTACAGACTCCACGGAAGAGAGGGCGATTTCAGGGAAATGCATCCGGCTAATCCCGCCTATTACGACGGCGCGGTAGTCGTCGACCTCTCCCGCATAGAACCTATGATAGCGCTGCCTTTCCACCCCTCGAACGCATTCACGGTAAGAGAAGTTATAGAAAATGCCGCCGATATTTTGGGCGAAGCGGAGAAAGAGGGCAACCGTTTGAAAGGAGACCGTAACAAACCTTTCCGACTTTTGGATAAAGTTAAGGACGGCAAAGTGCGCGTCACTCAGGGTATAATCGCGGGTTGTGCGGGCGGCTCGTACGAAAACATTGCCGAAGCCGCCGAAATTCTCCGCGGCAAATCGTGCGGGTACGGCGAGTTCTCGTTAAGCGTTTACCCCCAGAGCCAGCCAGTCTACAAGTGCCTTGCCGACAACGGCTACGCGTCCTCGCTTATGTCGAGCGGCGCAATTATAAAGACGGCGTTCTGCGGCCCATGCTTCGGCGCGGGCGATACGCCCGCCGACAACGGATTTTCGGTCCGCCATACGACCCGAAACTTCGAAAACAGGGAGGGCAGCAAGCTCGGCGAGGGTCAGCTTGCGGCCGTCGCGCTTATGGACGCGCGTTCCATAGCGGCAACAGCGGCAAACGGCGGCGTGCTTACCCCGGCAACCGAAGCCGAATATAACAAAAAAATCAAGAAGTACTATTTTGACGGCGGGATTTATCAGAGCCGCGTCTACCGCGGCGCGGGGAAAGCCGACCGTACGGCTGAGCTCGTTTACGGCAACAATATTGCCGATTGGCCCGAACAGCTTCCCCTCGCCGACAATCTGTTAATCTCGGTTGCGTCCGTAATTTCCGACCCCGTAACGACCACCGACGAGCTCATTCCGTCCGGCGAAACGTCGTCTTATCGTTCCAACCCGTTGAGACTTGCCGAGTTTACGCTCTCCCGCAAGGATCCGGCGTACGTAGGCAGGGCAAAAGAGGTAAAGGCGGCGGAGGCCGCGCGGCGCGAAAACGGCGTCCTCCCCGAGAGCGTGTTGGGAGCGGTGGGAATAAATATCGACAGAAACGCGATGCTCGGCAGCTGCGTAGTCGCGAGGAAGCCGGGCGACGGCTCCGCGCGCGAACAGGCGGCGTCCTGCCAGCGCGTTCTGGGCGGCGTTGCGAATATCGCGCTCGAGTACGCAACCAAACGCTACCGTTCAAACCTGATAAATTGGGGTATGCTTCCCTTAGTGTGCAAGCAGTTTGATTTTAAAGTGGGCGACTATATATATATCGAAAACGTCCGCGCCGCCGTCTTAAAGGACGAAGTTTCAATAGCGGCAAAGCACGTCTCGGGGGGCAAGGTAAAAACCGTTTACTTCGGCCTCGGCGCGCTCACCGAAGAGGAAAAGAAAATAATTTTGAGCGGCTGTCTTATAAATTACAACAAAGAGTAATTTTATTTAAGAATTATTTTGGTTGATTTTCGTTATTTTCGCTCAAAACGTTTGCTATTTTTCGGTCGGTATGCTAAAATCAATCAGGTACGGAGACAACGCGGTGCGATTACTCTACGCCCGACTTTGTTTCTCGCAAATAAAAAGTTCCATATGGAGGGTAAATTAAAATGGACAAGCAGGAAATCATCGCAAAGTACGCCACGAAAGAGGGCGACACGGGTTCCCCCGAAGTGCAGATTGCGCTTTTAACCGAGAGAATCAACCACCTCAACGAGCATCTTAAGGAGCATATTCACGACAATCACTCAAGGCGCGGACTTCTTAAAATGGTAGGTCGCCGTCGTGGTCTTTTGGACTATCTTAAAGATAAAGATATCGAAAGATACCGTGCGATAATCGCGGCTCTCAATCTCAGAAAATAAAAAAGGAAATAAAAAAGAGCGGGCAGAATGTACAATTTTATGCGCGCTTTTTTTCATTATATTCCGCGGCGGCGTCGCGGAAAAGTAAGGTATAAGGAGAAGATATAGGCAAAATGACAAACTTTAAACAATTCACAATGCAGGTAGGAGGCAGGGACGTAACAATCGAAACCGGCAAGTATGCGGAGCAGACCAACGGCGCGTGCGTCGTTCGCTGCGGCGAAACGGTCGTACTCGTTTCGGTATGTATGTCCGCAACCCCGAGAGAGGGCATGGACTTTTTCCCTCTTCAGGTAGACTATGAAGAAAAAATGTACGCCGTCGGCAAGGTCCCCGGCGGATTCAAAAAGAGAGAGGGCAGGGCAAGCGACAAGGCTATCTTGACCGCGCGCCTCATCGACAGACCTCTCCGTCCCCTGTTCCCCAAGGGACTTTTCAACGACGTAACCGTCATCGCGCAGGCCGTATCGGTTGAACCCGACGTTTCTCCCGAGCCCCTCGCAATGATAGGCTCGTCCGTCGCTCTCGCTATTTCCGACATTCCTTGGGCGGGTCCCACCGGCTCGGTGGTCGTAGGCATGGTGGACGGCAAGTACGTCATCAACCCCGACCTCGCCCAAAGGCAGGTAAGCTCTATTCACCTCAATCTCGCGGGCACTAAGGACGCGATTTTGATGATAGAGGCGGGCGCCAACGAGGTAACCAACGAGGAAATGGTCGGCGCTATCATGTTCGGTCACGAAGAGATAAAGAAGATTTGCGCTTTCATCGACGACGTAATCGTTCCCGCAGTCGGCAAGCCCAAAAAGGAGATGGAACTCTATCACGTTCCCGAAGAGCTCGACGCGGCCGTACGCAAATACGCCTCTACGAAAATCGATTGGGCAATCGATACCTTCGTAAGAGCGGAGAGAGAGGACCGTCAGGCGCAGGTAGAGGAAGAAGTGCTTGCCCACTTCGCCGATATCTATCCCGATAACAAGAGGGAGATAAAGGACAGCCTTTATTACCTCACCAAGGAAAAGGTCCGCGCAAAGATATTCGATAAGGGTATTCGCCCCGACGGCAGAGGTCTCAAGGACGTACGCCCCATCTGGTGCGAAAGGCATGTTCTGCCCCGCGCCCACGGTTCAGCCGTGTTCACGAGAGGCCAGACCCAGACCTTGACCACCTGTACGCTTGCAATGCTCGGCGAGGCTCAGAAGCTGGAGGGACTTGACGAGGAAACGTACAAGAGATACATGCATCACTACAACTTCCCCGGCTATTGCACGGGCGAAGCAAAAGCCCTCCGTTCTCCCGGCAGGCGTGAAATCGGCCACGGCGCACTTGCGGAACGCGCGCTCGTTCCCGTTTTGCCCTCCGAAGAGGAGTTCCCCTATGCTATAAGGGTGGTAAACGATATTATGTCTTCCAACGGTTCGTCCTCCATGGCTTCCGTATGCGGCTCTACTATGGCGCTTATGGACGCGGGCGTTCCCATTAAGGCACCCGTTGCCGGCGTTGCAATGGGTCTTATCAAAAATCAGGAGACGGGCGAATTCAAAGTTATGACCGATATTCAGGGTCTCGAAGACTTCCTCGGCGATATGGACTTCAAGGTTGCAGGCACCACCAAGGGTATTACCGCAATCCAGATGGACATAAAGATTAAGGGCATTTCCGAAGAGATTATGCACATGGCAATCGATCAGGCGAACGAAGGCAGACAGTTTATACTGTCCAAAATGCTCGAGTGCGTTCCCGCCGTCGAGCCTCAGCTCTCCGTATACGCGCCCAAGATTATCAGCTTCGAAATCGACCCCGAAAAAATCGGCGACGTCATCGGCAAGCAGGGCTGCGTAATTAAGAAGATTATGGAGGAGACGGGCACCGAAATCGAGTTCAACGACGACGATTCCGGCCGCGGCTATATCTCGGCGGTAGGCCCTATCGAGAACGCGGAAAAGGCAAAGGCTATAATTTTGTCCATCGCCCACGACCCCGAGGTCGGCGATATGTTCGTCGGCACGGTAGTAAGGGTTATTCCCATCGGCGCGTTCGTAGAATTTGCTCCCGGCAAGGACGGCATGATTCACATTTCCAAGCTCTCCAACAAGAGGGTTGAAAAGGTGGAGGACGTCGTAAACGTCGGCGATACCGTCAAGGTCGAGATAATCAAAATCAGCGACAAGGGCGTAGACTTCAAGCTCCTCGAAAAATTGAACTGATTGGCGTTATGCCCGTCGTTCGGACGGAATAAAATCAGATAATGCGGATAAAACGGCGCCCCGCGGGCAAATTGCCCGCGGGGCGCTTTCTGCTTCTACATATTGTCATTGGGGGCGCTCATGCCCGTGGCAATTCCGAATTACGAAGTCCGTATTTACCTCGAATAATAGCTCACCGCACCCTTAAAAATCGCGTATGCGACCGCCCTCTGATAGTCCTCTGTATTCAAAAGCGCGTCGTCCTTTTCGTTGGAAAGAAAGCCGCACTCGACTATAACCGACGGGTTTTGCGTGCACTTCAACATATAGTAATCGCCCTGTAAAATTTCGTTCTGCGCTCCGCTCTCGGGCAGCGCATTCAGTTCGTCCTGAATTTTTTGCGCCAAAGCCTTGCCGCTTTCGCTGTTTTTATCGAAAAAGACCGTGCCGCCGCGCTTGCTCGGAAGCGGGCAGAAGTTCTGGTGCACGGAAATGACCATATCGGCGCCGCTCTCCTCGATAATCTCCCTGCGTTTTTGCATGTCGCGCGCTTTAAAACCCTTTTCCGAAGTGCCGTAAAGCCCTTTTTCGGTCGTCCTTGTCATGATGCAGTTAAAGCCCGCGTTGGTAAATTGCGCCTTTAAGAAGCGCGCAATCTGCAGATTTATGTCCGACTCGTTTGCGCCAGACTTTACGCCGACCACTCCGTTGTCAATTCCGCCGTGCCCCGCGTCTACTACCACGGTGGGAAGGGCGGGGTCAATGGCGGAAGCCGTTTTAACCGCAAAGCCCGCGCAAATTCCCAAACAGACCGCAATAATTATAATCGCGGCCGACGCCACCAAAAAACTTTTTCTGATAAACAAGGTTTTCACGCTATATACTATTGATTTGTTGATTTTTTTATACCAAAGTGTTATAATTATAAAGTATAAACGAACGTAACCGGCGGTGTGAAATTGTTTGACCTTTTTACTACGATAAGCAGAGAGCGGGCAAGGCAGATAAGCCCCGTAACGCTGGCGTTCGTCGGCGACGCGGTCTATTCGCTCTACGTGCGCGAAAGAGAGGTGCTTGCGCTCGATTCGAAGCTCAGCGACCTGCAGAAGCGCACTTCGGCCGCCGTCTCCGCAAAGGGGCAGAGCAATTTGCTTTTGAAGACGGAGGAGCTGTTCACGCCCGAGGAAGAGGAGATATATCACCGCGGCCGCAACGCCAAAAAGAGCACGAAAAGCAAGAACGCAACGGTTGCCGACTACAACCGCTCGACGGGCTTCGAGGCGGTGCTCGGTTATCTCTATCTCACGGGTCAATACGCCCGTATAGCAGAGCTTGCGGAGGGAATCAAGGGTGAAAATTGAGGGCAGAAACGCCGTAACCGAGCTTTTAAAGACGGACAAGACGGTGGAAAAGCTTTTATTGGAAAAGAATTCGCAGGCGTCGCTCGGCAGAATTTTCGCCGAAGCGAGGAATAAGGGGATTCGCGTACAGTTCGTCGATAAAAGGGTTCTCGACAAGGAGAGCGGAAGCGGCCGCCATCAGGGCTGTATAGCCTTTGCCTCCGACTATAAATATTCCTCCCTCGACGATATAATCGCCGCAAAGGGCGAAAGGGGCGGCTTTATAATAGTCTGCGACTGCATAGAGGACGTGCACAACCTCGGCTCCATTATAAGGGTAGCGGAATGCACGGGTGCAGACGGCGTAATAATCCAGTCGACAAATTCGGCCGTCGTTACCGACGCCGTGGTAAGGATTTCGGCGGGAGCGGCAAACCACGTAAAGGTCGCAAAAGTAAATTCCGTAAACCGCGCCGTGGACGAGCTTAAAAAGCGCGGCTATTGGCTGTACGCGCTGGAAGCCGACGGTACCGATATCTATTCGGCCGACTTTTCGGGCAACGTCGCTTTGGTTATAGGCGGCGAGGACAGCGGCGTAAAGCGGCTTACCCGCGAAAAGTGCGATTTCGTCGTGTCGCTTCCGATGTGCGGTAAGGTCAATTCGCTCAACGCCTCGGTTGCCTTGGGCGTAGCCGCTTATGAAGTGTTAAAAAAGAGAAAATGAATTCCGCAATTACCGACGAAAACCTCATCGCCGCGTTCAGACGGGGCGACAAACGGGCGGGCGAAACCCTCCTTACGAGGTATAAAAATAAAATTCTTGCGATTTCAAGGCGTTTTTTCCTCGCTTACGGCGACACGGAGGACCTTGCGCAGGAGGGTATGTGCGGTCTCTATTCCGCAATGATTTCATTCGAGGGTGAATCAGGTTTCGCGGCATACGCGCACAACTCGATAAAAAACCGCATAATCGACGCGGTAAAACGGCAGAGCGGCAATAAGGGCGTTGCCCCCGAAGAGCTTATGCTCGTATTCGAGGACGAAACCGTGCCGTCGTCGTCGATGACTCCCGAGGAGGCGCTGATAGACAGCGAGGACGTAAAGGAACTGGTCGCGGTTATGCGCGAAAAGCTCTCGCCTATGGAGTACAGAACGCTCAGCATGTATATGGAGGGCACTCCGCTTGCCGAAATAGCTTCGGCGCTCGGAAAGTCGTACAAGCAGACCGACAACGCTATCTGCCGCGCAAAGAATAAACTGAAACGCGTATATAAGAAAAGAGTTTAAAAATGGCATATTTAGCATTTTACCGCACCTTCCGCCCCACGACGTTCGATACGGTCGTGAGACAGGAACACATAGTAAGAATACTTAAAAACCAGATAGAGACGGGCAAAATAGGTCACGCCTATCTGTTTTGCGGCCCGCGAGGAACGGGTAAAACCACCCTCGCGAAAATCTTTGCCAGAGCGATAAACTGCGAAAATCCGAAAGACGGTTCGCCCTGCGGCGAGTGCGCGACCTGTAAGGCGCTTGCAAGCGGCTCCGCGCTCGACATTTCCGAAATAGACGCGGCGTCGAATAACGGCGTCGACGAGATGCGCGACCTCAGGGAAAAAGTTCAATACCCGCCCGTAAACGGCAAATATAAGGTATATATAATAGACGAAGTCCATATGCTCACGCAGTCGGCGTTCAACGCGGTGCTTAAAACTCTCGAGGAGCCGCCCCGCCACGCCGTATTCATATTGGCGACCACCGAACCGCAGAAAATACCCGCAACTATATTGTCGCGGTGTATGCGGTTCGACTTCAAGTTGATTCCGCAGCCAGACTTGGAAAATCTTATAAAGGACGTTTTCGGAAAAACGGGTAAGACCTACGAGGACGAGGCGGTTGCGGCAATCGCGCGGGCGGGCAACGGCAGCGCGCGCGACAGTCTTTCGATAGCCGATATGTGCGCTTCATATTCTCAGGGCAAGCTCACCTACGACGACGTGAACAAGGTCCTCGGCAAGGCCGACTTTTTCTCGGTTGCGGAAATAATCGAATACGTTCTCGGCGGTAACGGAGGCGAAGCGCTCTCCTCTACCGAAGCCGTGCTCTCGACGGGCAAGGGCGTGGGCGTGCTTCTGCGCGATATGCTCGGCTTTCTCAACAATCTCGCAATAGTTAAGTCCTGCCGCAACGCAGAGCAGATAGTAAATCTGCCCGCCGAAAAGTACGAAAAACTGAAAGCTATAGCGGCGGATTCTGACGGCCGCGCAGTGCTTCGGGCTACCGAAATTCTGGTTAAGGCCGAGGGCGATTTGCGTTACGCAGTGGATTCGAGGATTACCTTGGAGGCGGCGATTATAAAGGCGGCGGCCCCGCAGAGCGAATACGATATAGACAGCCTGCTTGCGCGTATAGAGGCCCTCGAAAGAGCGGTTAAAGAGGGCGTCAAGGTGGTAGTGAAGCAGAGGGAGGCAAGCGCGCCTGTTACTGCTCCCGCGCAGCCTCAACCACCGGTACGGCCGTCACAGACGGAGGAAAATTCCGTAGACGGCAAACCCGTCCTGCGTGAAATGGAAGAGAATTCGCCCTTTGCAAGCACCGCGCCCGCCGTCAGCGGACAGGAGCAGGGAAGCTTGTTCGAGCAGGCCGCGCAGGAGCCCAAAGCCGTCGGGTCGCTTACCGACAAGGACAAGGCGATGGTATTCGGCAATCTGATAAAAATCTTTCGGGTAACGCGCAAAAACGCCGTTCTTTTCACCCTGTGCATGGATTTGGAGACCGCCTTCGAGGGCGACACTTTCGTGATGTCGACCCCTATCGAGGCCATTTACAAGGCTCTCAACAGGGAGGATAACAAGCAGGGCCTTAAGGAAGCTCTCGCCTCACTCGGCGTGTTCTCGTTCGATATTCGTCTCAAGTCGAAGGGCGAGGACAAGTACGAAAAGGCTATGGGCGAGTTGAGGAACAATTTTAAGGGCATAGACATAGAAGTTAAATAAAAAACTTTCAGGAGGCAAATATGGCTTATAGAGGCGGACAGGGCGGCGGAATGCAGAACGTAATGAAGCAGGCCCAGAAGATTCAGGAGCAGATGCAGCAGGCCGAGGCCGAGCTCGAAGAAATGGAGGTTTTGGGATTTTCGGGCGGCGGCGACGAGGGCGACGAAACGGTATGCGTGTATATGAACGGCAAAAAGGTCATAAACGGCATAGAATTCGGCAGCAAGATTTCCGGAATGGTCGACCTCTCCGACGAGGACGACGTCGAAATGCTCGAGGATTTGATAATGGCCGCAATCAACGACGGGTACAGAAAGGCGGACGAAGCCTATAAGGAAAAAATGGGCCCCTTGGGCAATATGGGCGCCCTGAACGGACTGCTGTAAAGACTCTCGGTTTTCTTGCTTGGCGACAGCAAGAAAACGCCACGAATTTTAGGGCGTTGCCCTCTTTTTGCAATCTTAATGTGGCGCTCATATCATTAGAAATTGCAAAAATTCACCTACTGAGACGAAAGTATTCGCAAATTGGGGCGCGCGGCGCAGGGGAACCCTGTTTGCTACGTTTATAATTTAAAGAAGAGTTATCGGATATGGACGCATTTATTGAACCTATAGGAAGACTTGTAAATCAATTTTCGAAGCTTCCCGGAGTAGGCAAAAAGACGGCGTTAAGATACGCCTATAAAATTATCGATATGTCGGCGGACGAAGCTAAGCAGTTTGCCGACAGCATTTTGGAGTGCAAAAGCAAGGTGCGCTATTGCTCGGTCTGCGGCAATTTTTCGCAGGAAGAGGTGTGCGAAATCTGCAAGCGGCGCGACGGCTCGGTAATCTGCGTGGTAAAGGAGCCCAAAGACGTTATAGCGTTGGAAAAGCTGCGCGAATTCAAGGGCGTGTATCACGTTCTGCACGGCGTAATTTCGCCCATGGACGGCATTGGCCCCAACGACTTGACCATAAAGGAGCTATTGGAGCGCGTTTCCAAGGGCGTAAACGAGGTCATAATCGCCACCAATCCCGACGTGGAGGGCGACGCGACGGCCATGTATATCGCCAAGCTGATTAAGCCTTTGGGGGTCACCGTAACCCGACTTGCGCACGGCATACCCATAGGCGGCGAAATAGAGTACACCGACGAGGTCACCTTGTCGCGTGCGTTTATCGAAAGAAAACAGATTTAATACGACAAAAATAAATTCGACGCAAAATTTGCTTATCGCGGGAATTTGCGCGAAAAGGAGTAACAATGAAAATTTCTGTGCTCGGTTGCGGAAGATGGGGTTCGTTTATCGCTTGGTATCAGGCGAGCGTGCTCGGCAACAGCGTTATAAGCTGGGGGCCCGAGGGCGACTATTCCTATAACGTCCTCAAAACCACGGGTAAAAACGAATACGTCACTTTAGACAAGAGAATAGATTTGACCTGCGATTTGGAACACGCGGTAAGCGCAAGCGACGTAATAATAATCTCCATTTCCTCTCAGGGATTGCGCGGTTTTATGCAGCGCGTAATAAAGTACCCCGTCAAGGACAAAATTTTCGTGCTCTGTATGAAGGGCATAGAGGAGAGCACGGGCAAGCGCCTGTCCGAGGTGCTTGTGGAGAGCGGAATTTCCCCCGAGAAAATCGCCGTCTGGGTGGGTCCGGGTCACATTCAGTCCTTCGTTGCGGGCATACCCAACTGTATGATGATAGACAGCGTAAACTTCGAGCTTACAAAACGGTTGGCGCAGAGCTTTAATTCCAACCTGATCCGCTTTTATTTCGGCAACGATTTGATAGGCACCGAGATTGGCGCTGCCGCCAAGAACGTAATGGGTATAGCCGCAGGTCTTTTGGACGGCAGCGGTTACGTAAGCTTAAAGGGTCCTTTAATGGCGCGCGGCGCGTATGAGGTTGCAAAGCTCGTCAAAGCTATGGGCGGCAGCGAGATGTCCGCCTACGGACTTGCACATCTGGGCGATTACGAGACTACGCTGTTCTCGCCCTATTCGCATAACCGAATGTACGGCGAAATGCTCGCCAAGGGCGAAAAATTCCAAAAGCTCGCCGAGGGCGTTATGACCTCCAAGGCAATGGTAAAGCTCAGCGAAAAGTACGGCGTGGAAATGCCCATAACCAACGCCGTCTACGAAATATGCTTTAATCCTCACGAGGTATCGGAGGACGGAAGCAGAGATTGGATGCAGATTATTCTGCGCCTGTTCGACAGACAGTTAAAATCACAATTTTAAGCATAATATTTCAGTCCTTAACGGGGCTGAAAAAACATATTCAGAGGCTAATTGATGTTAAGAGAAGATTTGAGAAACGTGGCAATTATTGCCCACGTCGACCACGGCAAGACGACCTTGGTCGACGCAATGCTTAAGCAGAGCCATACTTTCCGCGATAACCAAGCCGTGGAAGAAAGGGTTATGGACTCGGGAGATATCGAGAGGGAGAGGGGAATAACCATTCTCGCCAAGAATACGGCTATACACTACAACGGCGTCAAAATAAACGTCGTAGACACTCCGGGGCACGCCGATTTTTCGGGCGAGGTAGAGAGAGTTATGATGATGGTCAACGGCGTGTTGGTGCTCGTCGACGCGGCGGAGGGCCCTATGCCGCAGACCCGTTTCGTAATGCAGAAAGCGCTTGAAATGGGGCATAGGCTTATAATCGTCGTAAATAAAATAGACCGTCCCGACGCGCGTTTAAACGAGGTTCAGGACGAGATTTTAGAGCTCTTGTTGGAGCTCGACGCCTCCGACGACCAGCTTCTTTCGCCCGTGGTATGGTGTTCGGGCAGAGACGGCACGGCCACGCTTGATTTAAACACTCCGGGCAAGGATTTAACTCCGCTTTTCGAAACCATTTTAAGCCATATTCAGCCCATGGAGGTGGACGCGGAGGGCGAAACGCAGATACTGTGTTCGTCCATCGACTACAACGACTACGTCGGGAGAATAGGTATAGGCCGCATAGAGCGAGGCAAGGCTACCGCCGGTCAGAGCGTGGTGGTCACCAACTACAACAATCACGAGCTTAAAATGCCCGGAAAGATAGTCAATCTCTATCAGATTGAGGGGCTTGAAAGGGTGCCCGTCGAAACCGCGGTTGCGGGCGACATTGTATGCTTCTCCGGCCTTGAAAAGATAAACATAGGCGACACCGTTTGTTCGGTGAACTGTCCCGAACCGCATAAATTCGTCAAGATTACCGAACCCACGGTGGAAATGACCTTTTCGGTCAACGATTCGCCGTTTGCCGGTAAAGAGGGCAAATTCGTCACCACCCGTCATTTGAGGGACAGGCTGTTCCGCGAGCTTTTGCGCGACGTCTCTTTAAGGGTAGAGGAAACGGGGTCGGCGGACAGCTACCGCGTGTGCGGCAGGGGAGAAATGCACCTGTCCATACTCATTGAGGAAATGCGCCGCGACGGATACGAATTTCAGGTTTCCACGCCCCGCGTTATGTACAGGGAAATCGACGGCGTCAAATGCGAGCCCATAGAGAGGCTTATCGTCGACGTTCCCGATACGGCTACGGGCGCGGTGTTCCAGAGTATGGGCAACCGCAAGGGCGAGCTTCTGCATATGTCGGCGATAGGCACGAGGACGAGGCTGGAATTTTTAATTCCCGCCCGCGGTCTTTTCGGCTACAAATCGGAATTTCTTACGTCCACCAAGGGCGAGGGCGTTATGAGCAGCGTATTCTTTGAATATCAGCCCTACAAGGGCGAGCTTTCCCGCCGCACCACGGGTTCGTTGGTTGCGTTTGAGTCGGGCGAAGCCGTAACGTACGGTCTTTTCAACGCTCAGGGGAGAGGCACGCTGTTCATCGGCGCGGGTACGCCCGTTTACGAGGGAATGGTCATAGGCGAAAATCCCAAGAACGAGGATTTGAACGTAAACGTGTGCAAAACCAAGCACCTTACCAACACGCGTTCGTCCTCCTCGGACGAGGCTTTGCGCCTTATCACTCCAAAGAAAATGAGCCTTGAGGAGTGCTTGGAGTTTATCGGCGACGACGAGCTTTTGGAAATCACCCCTAAGAATATCAGAATAAGAAAGCGCATACTTGACAGTGAGTTGAGGGCGAAGGCTAACGCCAAAATCAAAAAAGGCTTAGAGTAAGCTTCTCCGCTTATATACTGCGCAATACTGCGTTGCGCTGCGGCAACCCTCGGTCATTTACTTCATTGTAAACTCCCTCGGTTTTTCCTCCCGCGCCTTGTCTTGCTTGTATCTAATCGGAGGGATGAACAGGGTGGAGGGTTTTCCTCGCGCTCCTTGTCTTACTCGCTTCTAACCGGAGTGAGGAGCCAAGATAATGCGGTCATCCTCACGTCGCTTCGCTCCTCAGGTTGACAGGGTTACGGTCATCCTGAGCGCAGGGCGCAAGCCCGCAGCCGAAGGATCCCATATTACGT
>CAZELQ010000027.1:0-2100 GCA_964513195.1 uncultured Clostridia bacterium
TATGGGATTCTTCAACTCCGCTAACGCTCCGTTCAGAATGACCGTATAACCACAGGTCATCCCGGGCGTAGGCCGTAAGGAGCGAAGCGAAACCAAATTCAAAAATATTTTTATAGCCGAAACGGCAAAAGGAGAAACAAACAAATGGCAGTTAAAATGAGACTTACGAGAATGGGCGATAAAAAGTCCCCTTTCTACAGAGTGGTCGTTATCGATTCGAGAAAGGCGCAGTCGGGCGAATATATCGACAAAATCGGTTACGTTGACCCCTTAAAGACCCCCGCCGAAATCAATATCGACGTCGAGAAGGCCAAGGATTGGCTTTCCAAAGGCGTTCAGCCCACCGAAACTGTAAAGAGCTATCTTGTAAAGGCAGGCGTTATCGAGCAGAGCACCAAGCTCTCCGCGCCCAAGACCAATAACAAGAAGAAAAAGAAGTAAGCCCTTAAAGAGGAGTTAAAATGGATACCATTCAGTTAATCAAATATATCGTCGAGCGTTTTGCCGACAAGACCGAAGAAATCGAATATCAGATTGAGGAAAAGGAGAACGCCGTAGAAGTGACCGTGCTCTTAGACCCCTCCGATATGGGTAAGGTAATCGGCAAGCAGGGAAAAATCGCAAAGGCTCTCCGTACGCTGGTCAACGCCTACACGCCCAGAGAGAACAAGAAGTATCTTATAGAGATAAAGGAAAAGGCGTAAGCCTTTTTCTTTTTTCGGCTTTCGCAATTTGAAGTTATGAACAAAAACGATTTCCTTACCGTTGCAAAAATCGTAAAACCGCAGGGCATACGCGGCGAGCTCAAGGTGCTTACAATGACCGACACCCCGCAGGTGCTGCGGTCATTCAAACAGGTATATATCGGGGGCAATGCCTACAAACTGTTAAAAGTACGCCCGCAGGGAGGCGATACCGCCTTTATTACGCTGTCGCAGATTGCCGACAGAAACGCGGCCGAGCTTTTGCGCAACATGACCGTTGAGGTTCTGCGCGGCGACGCGCCCGCGCTCCCCGAGGACACCTACTATATTGCCGACGTAATAGGCTGTAAAGCGGAAAAGGAGGGCGGCGAAGTAATCGGTACCGTCGCCGAAATAATCCCCGCGCACACCGACGTCTACGAAATAGCGCTTGACGGCGGCGGCAGGCTCACCTTTCCCGCCGTTAATGGCGTGATATCTTCCATCGACCTTGAAAGGCGCGTGGTCACGCTCGACCCCGCCAAGCTCGACGAGGTCGCGCTTACAGAAAAATGAAAATAACCATATTGACCCTGTTCCCCGAAATGTTCGCCCCCCTTCAGGCAAGCATATTGGGGCGCGCGCAGGGCGACGGAAAACTGAATATAGAGGTCGTGAACATACGCGACTATTCCGTGGACAAGCACAAAAAGTGCGACGACTACCCTTTCGGCGGCGGCGCAGGTATGGTGATGATGCCCCAACCCATAGGCAGCGCGCTACGGGCGGTCGACCCCGACCACCGCGCATTCCGCCTTTACACCTCGCCTAAGGGTGAGCGGCTTACGCAGGCAAAGGCGTGCGCTCTCGCCTCCGAGGAGCATATCGTAATTCTGTGCGGACACTACGAGGGTGTAGACCAACGCGTTCTCGACCTGTTTATCGACGCGGAAATCTCCATAGGCGACTACGTTCTGACGGGCGGCGAATTGCCCGCAATGGTAATTTGCGACTGCGTGGCGCGTTACGTTGACGGAGTTATCTCCGCGGGTTCGCTCGTCGACGAGAGCTTTTCCGACGGCATGTTGGAATACCCGCAATACACTCGCCCCGCCATATATGAGGGGCAAAGCGTCCCCGAGGTGCTTCTGTCCGGCAATCACGCGCAGATAGACAAGTGGAGGAGGGAGCAGAGCGAGGCCTTAACCGCCGCCCGCCGCCCGGACCTTTTGAAAATTAAGAATTAAAATTTATGCGGTTTACGTGGTCATCCCGAGCGGTTTACGTGGTCATCCTGAGCGAAGTCGAAGGATCCCACCATCCAAAGCGGTAACCGCCCCCAAACGAAGTCCGTACCACTCCGTAATATGGGATGTTTCGACTACGGGCTACCGCCCTCCGCTCAACATGACCGTGG
>CAZELQ010000027.1:2200-12504 GCA_964513195.1 uncultured Clostridia bacterium
ATGACGGGGTAGGGAAAACGCTTCGTTCGGAATTGCCGTGCGCGGCGGCCTGTTCCGCAATATATAAAAGCAGTACATAGAAAGAGAAGTAATTACGGAGTTTTATGCGTACTTTACAGTGGTTTCCGGGGCATATGACCAAGGCAATGAGAATGATGGAGGAGAACGTCGCGCTCTGCGACGGCGTCATCTACGTTCTCGACGCCCGCTGTCCCGCGGCCTCGTTTAATCCCAAACTCAAGAATATGTTCAAGAATAAGGCCGTTCTCTACGTCTTAAACAAAGGCGACCTTGCCGACGGCAGGGCCGACGCTTTCGTTGCACGTATCAAAGAGAGCGGCAACGCCTGCGTACGCCTTAACGCCGCGGACAGCCGCAACCGCCGCGTGCTTTCCGAGGCGCTTGACAAGCTCCTTGCCGCCAAGCGCGAAAGGAACGCCGCAAAGGGCTTTACGCAGACCTTCCGTTTTATGGTATGCGGCGTGCCCAACACGGGGAAGAGCACCATAATCAACCTGCTTGCGGGCAGCGTCAGGGCACGGACGGGGAATAAGGCGGGCGTAACCCGCGGTAAACAGTGGATCGGAATGGACGGCTACGAGCTTTTGGACACCCCCGGCACCACGCCCCCGTCCTTTGTCAACCAAAAACTTGCCGTTCACCTCGCCTTTGTCGGAAGTCTCAACGACGATATTCTCGACATGGACGACGTGGCGCTCGCACTGTTGGAGGAGCTGTATTTGAAATACCCCGAAAGACTCGGCGGGCGCTACGGCATAGGAGAGGGCGGGCAATCGGGCGGAAAGCCAACCCCGCTCGAAATGTTGGATAAAGTGTGCGCGCGCCGCGGCTTCGTTTTGCGCGGCAACGAGTACGACTACGAGCGCGGCGAAAAGGCGGTCATCGACGACTTCAGAAAGGGCAGGCTGGGAAAAATCACGCTCGACGATATCTCCGACTGCGAGGGGCTTAACTTTTAAAATGAAAATTCGCAACACGGAAGAAAAAGTCAGGTTCGATTTGAACCTTATGCCCGAGGGCGGGAAATACATATGCGGAGTCGACGAAGTGGGAAGAGGCCCCTTGGCGGGTCCCGTAGTCTGCGCCGCCGTCATAATGCCGACCGCCCCGATTATCGATGGCGTCGACGACAGCAAAAAGCTCTCCGCAAAGAGGCGCGGGCAGCTCTCCGCGGAGATACTCAAAAATGCAATTGACTGCCGAATATGCCTCATCGAACCGCAAATTATCGACGAAATAAACATACTCGAAGCGACTAAGCTGTGTATGAAAAACGCGGTAGAGGGGCTGGAGGTTACGCCCGACCTTTGCATAACCGACGGCAATATGACCTTGGACGTAGCCTTGCCGCAACTCTCTATAATAAAGGGCGACGCCAAGAGCTATGCCATAGGCGCTGCTTCCATCGTCGCAAAGGTCTACCGTGACGGGCTGATGCAAGAGTACGCCGCGCTTTACCCCGAATACGGCTTCGACGCCAACGTCGGGTACGGCACCGCCGCCCATATCGAGGCGATTAAAAAGTACGGACTCACGCCCGTACACCGCAGGAGCTTTACGAAAAAATGGCAATAAACGGCGAAAAGCGGCGGCTGGGCTTTAAGGGCGAAAAGCTCGCCGTAAAGCATCTTAAAAAGAACGGTTATGTAATTTTGGAGCGCAACTTCCGCTGTAAGACGGGAGAGATAGACGTAATCGCGCAGCTCGGCGAGGTAATCGCCTTCGTCGAGGTCAAGACGCGCACGGGCGACAGGTTCGGCACTCCCGCCGAAGCGGTTGACGGGCGCAGGCAGCAACGGTACAGGAATACGGCCAACTTTTTTATGTATTTTACCAAGCGCGATTTAAACGAGTATATCGTGCGCTTCGACATAATCGAGGTTATTATAAGCCGTGACGGAAAAGTTATAAACCATTTTGAAAACGCTTTCGGCTAAGCTTCCGGTTCTTTCAGGCTTATATATAATATGTATATATAACTATTATATATAGCGCTCGGAAAGGGCTGGGTAAAAAGCGGCAATCTGCGGGGCGCACTTAATTTTTGTGTGAAAATTTCGATACACCCCCTGAAAAACAGTTGCATTTTGAAATCCGCTTTGTTAAGATAGATAGGCAATCAAAAAAGAATAAAAGACTTCGGGTATTCCGCTGCGGCCGCGCGCCGTATGAATGCTTGGTTAATCGGAGGAAAAGTCAAATGAGTAAGTTAATAGAGGCAATCGAAAAAGAGGGAATGAAGGAAAGCGTACCCGTATTCAACGTGGGCGATACCGTCAGGGTCGGCTTTAAGGTCATCGAGGGTACAAAGGAAAGAATTCAGAACTTCGAGGGCGTGGTAATCGCCAAGAAGCACGGCGGCATAAGGGAGAGCTTCACCGTCCGCCGCCTTTCTTTCGGCGTGGGAGTAGAGAGGACGTTCCCCGTTCACTCCCCCAAAATCGCGTCCATTACGGTCGTCAAGAAGGGCAAGGTAAGGAGAGCAAAGCTCTATTATCTGAGAGGACTTACCGGCAAGGCGGCCAAGATAGCCGAAATCAAGTAAGAATTAAAAAAGCTCGCGCTATGCGGGCTTTTTTAATTGGGAAATCCTACGGAGGAGAGTATGTTATCGAAAATAGAAAGTTACGCGCTGTCCGGTCTTGACGGCGTGCCCGTAGTGGTGGAAACCGATATCAACAAGGGCGTCGTGTCGTACGAGCTCGTCGGTCTTCCCGATGCCGCGGTAAAGGAGAGTAAGGAGAGGGTGTTTTCGGCCGTGCGCAACAGCCTCCTGCGCTTCCCCATAAACAAGGTCACCGTAAACCTCGCGCCCGCCGACGTCAAAAAGGAGGGCAGCCAATACGACCTTCCGATAGCCGTCTCCCTGCTCGCGGCAAGCGAACAGCTGATTGCGGACATGAGCGGTATCGTTATGCTGGGCGAGCTTGCCTTGGACGGCGGCCTGCGCCCCGTTGCGGGCATACTCCCCATTCTCATTTCCGCAAAGAGCAGGGGCTACAGGCGCTTCATCGTGCCGGCGGGCAACGCCAACGAGGCGAGCTATATAGAGGGAATAGAGGTGTATGCGTTGAATTCCCTGCGCGAGGCGTACGACTTTCTGCGGGGCGAAAAGGAAGTCGCTCCCGTGGCAGTGCGCAGCTTCGAGGCGGCAAAGGCGCGCGCCGTATATAATTGCGATTTGAGCTTGGTGAGGGGTCAGGCGGTAGCCAAACGCGCGTTGGAAATCGCCGTTGCGGGCGGTCATAATATCTTGCTTTCCGGCCCCCCGGGAACGGGCAAGACTATGCTTGCGCGCTGTATTCCCACGATAATGCCCGATATGTCCTTCGAGGAAGCGCTCGAAGTGACCAAAATCCAGTCAGTGTCGGGCGAGCTGAACGAGGAGGGCATAGCGCTTCTTCGTCCCTTCCGCACGCCCCACCATACGGCCACGACCGTCTCGCTGTGCGGCGGCGGCAACAACAAGATAAGGGCGGGCGAAATTTCCAAGGCCCACCGCGGCGTACTGTTTTTGGACGAGCTTCCCGAGTATTCGAGGAGTGCGCTCGAATCGCTCCGCCAGCCTCTGGAGGACGGCAAAATCACCATTACCCGCGCGGGCGGCGCGGTCACATTTCCCGCCGACTTCATTCTGTGCGCAAGCATGAACCCCTGCCCCTGCGGCAACTTCGGCTCGGCGGAGCGCCCCTGTACGTGCACGCCCGCACAGATAAGAAAATACCGCAGCAAAATTTCCGGCCCCCTGCTTGACAGAATAGATTTGCAGGTTGAGGTGGACGCGGTTAAATACGACGACTTGGCCGGCGAAAACGAGGGCGAAACCAGCGCGGAGGTGAAAAAGCGCGTCGAACTCGCACGGGCAATCCAGCGCGAACGCTTCCGCGACGACGAGGGCGTGACCGTAAACGCCGATATGGGCGAAAGGCAGATAAAGCAATATTGCCGCCTTACGCCCGACTGCGAAGATATTTTGCGCGCGGCGTTTGAAAGGCTCAACCTCTCGGCCAGAGCGCGCTCCCGCATAATAAAAGTCGCAAGGACGATTGCCGATTTGGATTCTTCCCTGCAGATAATGCCGCGCCATATCTTAGAGGCGACCTCATACAGGCATTTCGACAGTACGAAGGATCTATGAGTTACACCAAAGCCGAGGCCGACGTAATAGTCGCCGACTCCTTCAGGGAGCTGAACTATAAACAGAAAAAGCTCCTGCTTGCCGCCCACAATCCCGACGTCGGCGACAGACAAAAATATGCCGACGCCCTGATTAAAATTTGCGGCGCGGGAGTATATAATAAAATAAGCGCGCAGCTTACGGACGGCGAATACAGACAAAAGGTTTTCGACGGGCTGAACAAGCGCAACGTAAAATGTATCACCGTAAAGAGCGAAAATTTTCCGCCGCTTTTAAAGGAAATACCCGTGCCGCCGCTTACGCTGTATACGCGCGGCAACGCGCGGCTTCTCGAACGGGAAATGTTCGGAATAGTCGGCTCCCGCAAGACGTTGCCGACCGTCTATGAGCAGTGCTCGGCTTTGAGCGCGGCCGTAAGCGAATACTTTTCGGTAGTCACCGGCGTTGCCGACGGCGCCGATTCCGCCGCTGCCTCGGGTGCGCTTTCGAACGGCGGGGCGATATGCGTTTTGCCCGACGGTCACGACGGCTCCGACGGGGCGGGAGTAAAGCTGTTAAGGCGTGCGGAAAAGGACGGACTTACCGTCTCCGAATTCCCGCCGTGCACGCCCGCACGGAGATATACGTTTTTGCTTCGCAACCGCATAATCGCCGGTTTGTGCCGCGGAGTGCTGGTGGTTTCCGCCGCCGAAAAGAGCGGCGCCCTCAACACGGCCCGCTACGCCGTCGACTACGGCAGAGACCTGTTCGCGTTCCCCTACAATATCGGCGTCGTCTCGGGCAAGGGCTGCAACAACCTTTTAAGAAAGGGCGCAACCGTGTGCGAGGAAGCGGCCGACGTGCTCTCCTTTTACGGAATAAAATCGTATGCGGCGCCGCCGCCCGAGCTTCAGGACGACGAAAAGCAAATTTTGAACTTGCTCAAGGAAGAGGGCGAGCTGCACGCCCAGCGGATTTCGGAAATTTCCGGCAAGCCCCTGCCGCAGGTGTTCGCACTGTGCTCTCTTTTGGAAATAAAAGGGCTCGTACTCAAAGTCGGCGGCAACAAATATTCGGCCGTATAAAGCATAACCCAACGAACAAAACCTCACAGGAGATATTATGGACCTTATAATCGTGGAGTCGCCTTCCAAGGCGAAAACAATTTCAAAGTATTTAAAGGGTAAGTACCGCGTGGACGCCTCGGGCGGACACGTCCGCGACCTGCCCGAAAAGACGCTCGGCGTCAAAATCACGGAAAATTTCGAGCCTCACTACGAGATTACTCCCAACAAAAAGGAAATAATCAAGCGCCTTACCGAGGAGGCAAAGAAGGCCGGACGCGTCTATCTTGCGACCGACCCCGACCGCGAGGGCGAGGCGATAAGCTGGCATCTTCAAACCGTTTTGGGCATGGACCCCGACGGGGAAAACAGGGTGGAATTCAACGAGATTTCGCCCAGAGCGGTACAGAACGCGCTCAAAAATCCCAGAAAGATTGACTACAACCTCGTTGACGCCCAGCAGGCAAGGCGCGTTTTGGACAGGTTGGTGGGCTACAAACTGTCGCCCCTTCTCAACAACCGTATTCAGGACGGCCTTTCGGCGGGCAGAGTGCAGTCGGTTGCGCTCAGAATGATTGTCGATAAGGAGAGGGAGATAACGGCGTTCGTGCCCGAAGAGTACTATACCTTCACGGCGAATTTGTGCGACTCGGGCGAAAAATACGCGCCCTTTAAGATGACCTACCAGCTGAAAAAGAACGGCAAGTCGGTCGACCTCAAAGCCGCCGCGCAGGCCGAAGAGGAAATAAAGAAGTCGCCCTTTACCGTAACTAAGGTCAAGAGCGGCATCACCAAGCAGCACGCCCCCGCGCCTTTCACCACTTCCTCGCTTCAGCAGGACGCCTCCAATAAATTCGGTATGTCCTCGCCGGAGACCATGCTGGTTGCGCAGCATCTTTACGAGGGTATGGACGTGGGCGGAGACCATATCGCGCTCATTACCTATATAAGAACCGACTCCACGCGTATCGCCGCCGAGGCGCAGCAGATGGCCAAGGAGTTTATTTCCCGCAACTACGGCGCCGACTTCGTGCCCGCAAAGCCCAACTATTATGCGACCAAAAAGGGCGCACAGGACGCGCACGAGGCGATAAGACCCATAAATTTAGAGGTCACGCCGGCAAGCGTGAAGCCCTATCTCGATAAAAAGCATTACAACGTCTATAAGCTCGTCTACGACCGTTTCGTCGCCTCGCAGATGTCGGAAGCGCAGTACGATTCCATGCAGATAGAGGCGGCCGCCGCAAAGTACGTGTTCAAAGCGAGCGGCAAGGCGCTCGTATTCGCGGGCTTTACCGCCGCGTACCAGCAGGCCCCCGCAGGCGAGGACGACGAGGAGAGCGGCAAGCTACTGCCCCCGTTAAAGCAGGGCGACGCTCTTACGCTTATTTCCCTCGCCAAAGAACAGAAATTTACGCGCCCTCCTTTGAGGTACACCGACGCGTCGCTGGTCAAGGCAATGGACGAAAAGGGCATCGGCAGGCCGTCCACCTACGCATCGATAATCGCGGTGCTCACAAAGCGGCGCTACGTGGAAAAGGACGGCAAATATATGGTGCCCACCGAGATTGCGTATAAAATTACCGATATGCTCGTACACTACTTCACCGACATCATGGACGTCGGCTTCACCGCCAGAATGGAGGAGGAGCTCGACAAGATAGAGGAGGGCGGCGTAGATTGGCACAAGATTATAGCCGACTTCTACCCCGGTTTTGCCGAAAAACTTAAAGCCGCGGCCTGCGACGGCGACGAAATCACCGATATAGTCTGCGAGAAGTGCGGAAGCCCCATGATAAGAAGAACGGGCAAGTACGGCAAATATCTCGCCTGCTCCAACTACCCCAAGTGCTCCAATATCGTCTCCGAGAGCGAGGCGGAAATTTCCGACGTGCGCTGCCCCAAGTGCGGCGCGAATATGGTGGTAAAGAGCGGCAAATACGGCAAATTCCTCGCTTGCCCCAACTACCCCGAGTGCTCTACGATAATGCCCATAGACGTTAAGGTTACCGACAAAAAGTGCCCCGACTGCGGCGGCGTTATGTTCGTAAAAAAGGGCAAGTACGGAAGCTATCTCGAGTGCGGCAAGTGCGGCGCTAAACAACCCGTCGTCAAGAGCGGCGGCGCACCCAGACAGGGCGAGGTTACCGTGGGCAAGTGCCCCGACTGCGGCAAGCCAATGCGCAGAATGCGTTCCAAGAGCGGCAAAATTTACTACGGCTGTACGGGCTACCCCGCATGCAAGTTCCTCAGCTGGGACGTGCCCACGGGCGACAAGTGTCCCAAGTGCGGCAATTACCTTATAAAGAAGGGCAAGGAAATAAAGTGCTCCTATAACAAATGCGGCTATTCGGCCGCCGTGCCCGAAGAAGATGATAAAAATTAAAGTTATAGGCGCGGGCCTCGCGGGGTGCGAGGCGGCCTATTATCTTGCCGGAAAGGGGTTTCAGGTCGAGCTCTACGACATAAAACCCAAGTCGTTTACGCCCGCGCACACCAATAAAGATTTCTGCGAGCTGGTCTGTTCCAACTCCCTTAAAGGCAACGACCCGTACACCAACGCGTGCGGCCTTTTAAAGGAGGAAATGCGAATATTGGGGTCGTTGACTATGGAGGCGGCTGAGAGGGCGCAAATCCCCGCGGGCGGCGCGCTCGCCGTCGACAGGGATGAATTCGCCCGATACGTAACCCGAAAAGTATGCTCGCACGAAAATATCGTGACGGTGTGCGAAGAGGTTAACGAAATCCCGCAGCCGCCCTGCATAATCGCTACGGGGCCTTTGACGTGCAAAGGTCTGTCGGACGATATTTCCGCAAAATCGGGCGGCGCGCTGTACTTTTACGACGCCTCCGCACCCATAGTGTCGCGTGAGAGCGTAGATACGGATTACGCCTTTTTCGGCGACAGGTACGGCAGGGGCGGCGACGACTACCTGAATTGCCCGATGAATAAAGAGGAGTACGAGCTGTTCGTAAAAGAGCTTGCAGGCGCCGAGCGCGCTATATTGCACGACTTTGACAAGCGTGAGATTTTCGAGGGGTGCATGCCTATCGAGATAATGGCGGCGCGCGGCGCCGATACGCTGCGCTTCGGTCCGTTCAAGCCCGTAGGCCTGCACGATAAGGACGGCAACAAGTTCTATGCGGTGCTCCAACTCAGAAAGGAAAATTCGGGCGGCGGCGCCTACAACCTCGTCGGCTGTCAGACAAACCTGAAATTCAAGGAGCAGCAGCGCGTCTTTTCGCTGATACCCGCCTTAAGATGCGCCGAGTTTTTGCGGTACGGCGTAATGCACCGCAATACCTACTTAAATTCACCCACGCTTTTGAACGCCGATTTTTCCTTAAAGGGCGAAAGCGAGATTTTTTTTGCGGGTCAGATGACCGGCGTGGAGGGCTACGTGGAGAGTGCGGCGAGCGGACTTTTAGCCGCCGTACACATGGCGAGACGACTCGGCGGAAAGGAAGTAATAATTCCCGACGGCACGACCGTTTGCGGCGCTTTGTCGGCGCATATATGCGGGGCAACCGATAATTTTCAGCCCATGAATGCCAATTTCGGAATACTTGCGCCCGCAGGAAAGACCATACGCGGCAAAAAGGAAAGGTACGCCTACCTTGCCGAAAGGGCGATAGAGAGTATGCGCGCGTACAAGTCGGCGATAGATGATTGATTTGTGAAAAAACGCGTTCCGCCGTTATTTTTGCGTGCGGTCGGTTTAAATATAATGTGTGAGTATTTCACTAAAAGTAATAAAAAAGAGGTGTAAAGAATGTCAGTAGAGTTCCACGCTACCACCATATGCGGAGTCAAAAAGGACGGACATACGGCTATCGCGGGCGACGGTCAGGTAACCATGGGAGAGAGCGTCATTTTCAAAAGCGGCGCCGTAAAGGTCAGAAGAATATACGGAGGCAAGGTCGTTCTTGGCTTTGCAGGCTCGGTTTCCGACGCCTTTTCCCTCAGCGAAAAGTTCGAGGGTATGTTGAATAAATTTTCGGGCAATCTTATGCGTTCGGCCGTGGAGCTTGCCGAGCTATGGCGGGGCGACAAAATGGGCAGGAAGCTGGAGGCGCTTATGATAGTCGCCGACAAAGAAAATATGCTCATCGTTTCGGGCACGGGAGAGGTCATCGAGCCCGACGACGGAATAGCGGCGATCGGCAGCGGCGGCAACTACGCCCTCGCGGCGGCGCGCGCCTTGGTACAGAATACCGACTATACCGCCGAACAGATTGCGCAGAAGTCACTCAAAATCGCAAGCGAGATTTGCGTCTATACCAACGACAATATAAAGGTTGAGGTGATATAGAATGGAATTTACTTTAACTCCCAAACAGATTGTACACGAACTCAATAAATATATAATCGGTCAGGACGAGGCGAAAAAGGCGGTCGCGATAGCCCTGAGAAACCGTTACCGCCGCTCCAAACTCTCGCCCGAGCTTCAGGACGAGGTTACGCCCAAAAATATAATAATGAAGGGTCCCACGGGCGTGGGCAAGACGGAAATTGCAAGAAGACTTGCCAAGCTCGTAAAAGCCCCCTTTTTAAAGGTCGAGGCCACCAAGTATACCGAGGTCGGCTACGTCGGGCGCGACGTGGAGAGCATGGTGCGCGACCTCGCCGAGTGCGCTATACGTCTCGTCAAGGAGGAGAAAACGCAGGAGGTAAGCTATAAGGCGACGGCAGTTGCCGAGCGCAGAATCGCGCAGGTACTTGCCGAGAGCTTAAAGGAGGAGCGCGGAGATATGTCCAAAGACGTGTTTATGCAGAACCTTGTGGACGGCATACACGCGGGCAAATACGACGCGACCCAGATTGAAATCGAGGTCGCCGACAACCCGAAGCCCTTGGAGCTCTCCCCCGGACAGGGCGCCGCAATCGACCTCGGCTCGATATTCAACGGGTTGGGCGTCAACAAAAAGAAAAAGCGCAGAATTACCGTAAAGGAAGCCAAAAATCTCCTCATAGAGGAAGAGGCCGACAAGCTAATCGACAACGACGCCGTTAATACGGAGGCCATACGCCGCGCCGAGAACGACGGCATTATCTTCATCGACGAAATAGACAAAATCGCGGGCAAGGGCAATCAGGGCGC
>CAZELQ010000028.1:0-1899 GCA_964513195.1 uncultured Clostridia bacterium
GGCATAATCCTGCGGCGGTGGGGATTGAGTTGGACGAAAACGGCCGGGCGAGAGTAACTACATAACGAGTTTTTACGGTAAAGAGAATTTCGATAGATTTTTAAAACGCAATATTGAAGCGGGAACGGTATTGTACATAGACAAAGAAAAAAGCCAAGAGCTTTTCGAAATCCCCGGGATCCAATTTCCCGACAACCTCGAAAGCCTTGACTTCGATACTATTATACGCAAAACTAACGCGTTTGTCAATAGTACGGGTGAAAATAATTCCGTAGCCGCAAAGGAGTTGCGGCGGACGGCGGCAGAGGAGAAAGGCGTGCTGAAATTATTTATTATAAACGGCAAAATATTGGACGACGACACTCTGTTTGCGCGGTGCCTGCAAAGCGTAGCCCCGGGGAGGCGGCAAAAGGTCGCCTCGCTTCCCTCCCGAAGCAAGCAAAACGACTGTCTCGCCGCGGGTATAATATTGCCCGTAGCTCTCGCATATTCGGGCTTTAACGGCCGAATATCGCTCGGCTATAACGGGTTCGGGAAGCCCCGACTCGTCACTCCCGCAGGGCTGTTTTTCAACCTTTCCCATTCGGACGGCAAGATTGTCTGCGCCCTTTCCGACGGCGAAGTGGGTTGCGACGTCCAGCGGGTCGGGACGGCCGGCTACACCAAGGTCATGCGGCGTTTTACCGACGGGGAGCGGGCCTTTATTTCGGGCGCGGGCGAAAACGCGGCCGATATGTTTTTCAGACTTTGGACGATAAAGGAGAGTTATTTAAAGGCTCTCGGCGTAGGGCTTTCCCGCCCGCTGGACAGCTTCGAGGTGCGCTTCACGGACGGGCGGGCCCGCATTTCCGACCCCGAAACGGGCGGCAAATGGAACGTATGGGAGCTTAGCATGGACGGCGGCTATAAGATAGCCTGCTGCGGCTCAGCTTGCTGCGAGAGCCTTACGGCCGTCTGTCTCGACGACGAAGCCGTGCGTTTTTATAACCGTGACTTATGACGTTATAAAATATTGTTAATAGTTGGTTTTCTTTTCTAAGGTCATATCGTTTGCAATTTAAAAAAAAATGTGTTAATATACATTAGCGTGTGACATTTTATGCATTTATGCGAATAAATGACGATTTATGCAAGAAAAATATGGGCGACAATTTCAAAAAAATCAAAACGAAATATAAAAGGCTCGCGCTTATAGCATCCGCCGTTTTGGGCGTTTGCTGCGGCGTGGTTTTGGCGTGCGTGCTTGCCGTCGTGTTTAAGACGTGCGCGGTAAAATTCCATTGGGCCCTGTATATACCCGTCGCTCTTGCGGGCGCTGCGGGCTTTGCCGCGCTGTTCTATTTCATTTTGCGCCCCACCGATAAAAAGCTTGCCAAAAAGCTCGACGCGGACTACTCTCTCGGCCAAAAGGCGCAGACTATGGTGGAGTTCTCTTCGGGCAGCGGCGCGATGATAGAGATGCAGAGGGCGCAGACGGAAGAGGCGCTGGGCGAGGTCGCGAAAAAGCGCGCGGACTTCGGCGGACTATTGAAATTCCTGTTCGTGCCCGTGCTGGCGGTGGCTATGCTGTTCGTCGGCATATTCCTGCCCGCCAAAAAGACGACGGGCCCCGTCGACCCGCCCTACGACATAACCGACGCGCAGGAGACGGCGCTCAAAGCGCTGATCGCCGACGTGGAGAGCTCCGAGTTGGAGAGTCTGATCAAGACGCCCACGGTCGAGGTGTTGAACGACCTTCTGGACGGACTCCGTCAGACCGAACAGCAGAGCGTTATGAAGCTCGCGGTTATTTCGGCCGTTTCGGTGATAGACAATCTGATAGCCGCGGCAAACACGTATCTCGACGTATATACGGCGTTTATCGCCGACGAAAGCCTGTCGCCCGTCGCCGTGATGATG
>CAZELQ010000028.1:1999-12467 GCA_964513195.1 uncultured Clostridia bacterium
CGTTCACCGAAGAGTGCGCTCCGGCGCTGGTCGGGCAGTCTTATAACTGTATGATGGACGAATATATACGCAACTCGCTTGCGAAGATATTCGGCCTGACCTCCGAGGAGATAGGCGACAACCAAATAGTCGTACCCGAAAGTACGGACGGCGGCGATGACGACGACGGCGTGCACGACGGCGGCTACGGCGGCGGTGAAATCAAATACGGCAGCGACGATATGGTATTGGACGCGGACACGGGCGAGCTCGTCGCTTACGGACAGCTTCTCGACAAGTTCAACGCGGCGGTCGCCGACAGGATTGCGGACGGCGCATGCGACGAGGAAACGGCTAAATATATAAGGCAATACTTCCAATTTCTGTACAGGGGAATGGAAACGGAGGACGGTAACGGCTGACGCGCCTTACCGCCGCATATAAAAAAATTTAACGGAGAAAATTATGGAAGACAGCATTAAGGCTACCGAAAAAGCAAGCGGCGCGCAGGTTGAAAGCGCGGCCAAGGACAGGGAGCTTGAGGACAACACCCGTAAGGTTAAGGCGTTCAGCAAGTCGGTTGCAAGGATAAAGGAAGAGCTTGCAAAGGACGTCGTCGGCCAAAAGGAAATTATCGACAACGTGCTCATAGCTATAGTTGCGGGCGGCAACGTTCTCTTGGAGGGCGTGCCCGGAGTAGGCAAGACGAGGCTTGTCCGTTCGCTCGGCAAGGCGTTGGATTTGCCCTTTTCCCGTATTCAGTTCACGCCCGACCTCATGCCCTCCGACGTTACGGGTACGAACGTAATAGAAAAGGACGATAAAGGCAAGATGAACACAGTCTTCCAGAAGGGCCCCATATTTGCCAATCTGGTGCTTGCCGACGAAATCAACCGCGCAACGCCCAAGACGCAGTCGGCGATGCTCGAGGTTATGCAGGAGCATAAAATCACGGTTGCAAAGCAGACCTATAGGTTGAGCGAGCCATTCTTCGTGCTCGCAACCGAAAACCCCATAGAGCAGGACGGCACGTACCCCCTGCCCGAGGCGCAGATGGACAGATTCATGTTCAAGCTTATCGTAGAGTTCCCCTCGGTCGACGAGCTCGCCGACATAGTAAATATGACGCAGATTACCATGGACGAAACGGCTAACGCCGTCATCGACGGGGAAACCGTTCTCGAAATGAGGGAGCTTTCCAAGAGCGTTCCCGTAATAGACGACGTCTTAAAGTACGCGGTCAACCTCGTCTCCAATTCCCACCCCGAGCTGGAGAAGACCTCCGAGACGGCGAAAAAGTACGTAAAATACGGCGCTTCGCCCCGTGCGGCGCAGGCGCTCATAACCGCCGCCAAGGTAAGGGCGCTTATGAACGGCAACTACAACGTTTCCTACGAGGATATCGACGCGCTCGCCCATCCCGTTCTCCGTCATAGAATAAAGATAAATTACGCCGCCGTCAACGATAAGCTGAATATCGACGACGTAATCGATATGCTGGTAAACGAAAACAAGAAATTGAGTAAATAATGTTGAACAAGGTTATCGACGACGAGTTTTTGCAGCAGGTAGAGATGCTCCAAATGCTCGTCAAAAACAACGTCGCAGGTATGTTCGGCGGCAACCATAAGTCTAAATCTTACGGCTCGTCGTGCGAATTTGCCGATTACAGGGAGTATACCCCCGGCGACGACATAACCAAAATCGACTGGAACGCATACGCCCGTTTCGAAAAGCTCTATACAAAGCTCTTTCTGGACGAGCGGCAGATGCACACGCGCATCTATATCGACGCCAGCCGTTCCATGGGCTTCGGTAAAGCCAAGAAAGACGAGCAGTCGCTCAAAATAGCGGCGGCGCTCGCCTATCTTTCCGTGTGCGAAATGGACAAGGTGTCGGTTTACGCCATACAGAACAAAGGGCTGAACGCCGTAATTTCCGGCATGCTCGGCAAGGAAGCTTACATAAGCTCTATCGGCAAACTGAACGATATAACCTTCGAGGGCGACAGCTATATTTCCGACGCCGTCGTGCCCTCCACGGTGGGCTACGGCGACGGCATGTCGGTTATAATTTCCGATTTTTTGACGGACAACGACTACGAGGCGGCCATAGACCACCTCGCGGGGAAGAAGAGGCACGTTCTCTGTATTCAGGTGCTCTCCAAGGAGGAGCTCACGCCCAAGTCGAGGGGCAAAATGCATTTCTTCGACTCGGAGGACACGGGCAAATCCTACCGCAAAAATATAACGAGGGAAATCGTCAAGGCGTACAGGCAGGCCGTCGAATACGCCACGGGCAGAATAAGGGAATATTGCGCCGCAAGGGGTGCGGACTATATGCTCGTCGGTGCGGAGGAACCCATAAACAAGGTTTTCTTCGGCAAACTCGTTTCGGAGGGGGTACTCAAATGAGCTTTTTATACCCTCTCGGGCTTCTGGGCTTGCTCGCCGTTCCCGTACTCATAATAATCTATATAATCAAGAGCAAATACACCGAACAGGTCATTGCCTCCACGTATCTGTGGACGCTCAGCGAAAGGTTCCTCAAAAGGAAAAACCCCATACGCAGAATCACGGGCATAGTCAGCCTCATTCTGCAGATTCTCGCGGTCGTCTTTATTTCGCTTGCCATCGCCCACCCCGTATTCGTGCTTCCCGGCAGGGCCGACGACTATTGCTTTATCTTGGACGGGTCGGGCAGCATGAATATCGTCTCCGACGGCGTAACCAGATTCGAGAGGGGCAAGGACGAGATTGAGAAAATTATCGATTCGTCGGCCAACGGCAGCACCTATACGCTCATAACCACGGGCAATGAGACCGACGTGATTTTCAAAGATTCCGACAACAAGAAGTCGGCTTTGAGCCAGCTCGGCGCTCTTTCGCCCGCCTTTGTCGCTTCCGACTTCAACAATGCGGTTACGGTGGCGCAGAACTACTTCAACGACAATCCCGCTTATAAATTTTATTTAGTGACCGACAAGAACTTCGGCGAAGTTGAAAACGCCGAGGTTATCTGCGTCGCGGGCGAGGAAGAAAACTATGCGTTAAGCGACGTCGCCTATACCTTTACGGCCGACGGCGTAAGGGTGGAGGGCGTGGCCTACACCTTCCGCACCGACGCTACCGTCAACGTCGATTTGTTCGCCGACGGTGCAGCGGAGGCCGTAGGCACGGCCGAGGTAAGTCTGAAAACGGGAGAGGGAGTAAATTTCGCCATAGAGGCGCCGGTCTCCTCTTTCTCGTCGCTCGGCGTAACCATAAGGGAGAGCGACGCGCTGCCGCTCGACAACACGGTGGAGCTTTACAATTCCCGTAACGACTCGACCTATAAGACGCTTATAGTCAGCGACACGCCTTTCTTTATAAACGCGGCGCTCAGCGCCATGGGCAATATGCAGAGGGACGTAATTTCTCCCGACAAGTACAGCGAAGAGTACGGCAAGGGCTACGGCCTGTACGTATTCGAGAGCTGCGCGCCCGAGAAACTGCCCTCGGACGGTGCGGTTTGGTTCATCAACCCCACGGCCGCCCCGGAGGGAGCGGGCTTTTCGCGCAGGGGAGTGGAGGAATTTTCGGGCGCGGCCGAATTGGAGCTTAACACTTCTTCGTCCAGCAAGGTTAGAAATCTGCTCGGCGGAACGGTCGGCGGCGACCGCACGGGTATTTTGAGCTACGTGAAGTGCGGCCTGTACCGCAGCTTTATCACGCTTATGACCTGCAACGGCGACCCCGTCGTTTTCGCGGGCACAAACTCATACGGCAACAGGGAGGTGGTCTTCGCGTTCGATTTCCACGCCTCCGATTTTCCCCTTACCTACAACGGCAGGGCGGTTATATACAATCTTATAAATTATACTTTCCCGTCGCTCGTGGACGAAACGGGGCTGTATTGCGGCGAAACCCTCACCGTAAACGTGCTTGCGAATTGCACGGGAATAAGGGTGGAGAGTCCGTCTGGCAAGGCGGAATATCTCGACTCCTCGGAGGCCGTATGCGAGTACGAGCTTACCGAGGTGGGCGTATACAAGATAACCGCGACGATAGGCGACAACCAAGTTTCCGCGCACGTATTTTCCATGCTTCCGGAAGCGGAGAGGCTTACGTCGGTTACGGAGGCGAGCTTTATCATAAGCGGAGAGTCGGGCACGCAGAAGCGTGACGGCAAGTACGAGGATTTGCTTTATGCGTTTATAATCCTCGCCGTGATAGTCGTAGCGGATTGGATGGTGTATTGTTATGAGCAGTATCAGCTTCGATAATCCCTATTTACTCTTAATAGCAATCCCGCTAATCGCGCTGTTCGCCGTTCCCTTCGCCGTCGCCGTACGCAAAGATAACGTAAACGCGCACAACGTCGCGTCGGGCGTATTGCACGTTATTATGTCGCTGCTCATCGCCTTTGCGGCGGCGGGCACGAGCATAGTCACCACGGTAACCGAGACCGACGTCTACGTCTTGGCCGACGTCTCCTATTCGGCCACGAGGAACCTCGACGCGGTGGACGACTACATCGCCGACCTCGGAAAATCTCTGCCCGACAATTCCCGTCTGGGCGTTATTTGCTTTGCCAAGGACTATCAGCTTCTGACCCGTCTCGGCGAGAAGGTAAAGAGCGTCAAAACCGCCGACGTCGACGACAGCGCAACCGACATTTCGGGCGCGCTCGACTACGCCGGCTCGCTGTTCAGGGACGACGTGGTAAAGCGCATAGTGGTAATAACGGACGGCAAACAGACGGACGAGAGCGACCCCAACGCCCTCAAAAGGCAGGTGGACGCGCTCGCCGACAGAAAAATTCACGTCGACGCGATATATCTCGACGACAATCTCACCGGCGACGATGCCGAAGTCCAGCTCTCCGACGCCGTATTCACCGACACCGTATCGGTGGGCATGGAGGAGACCGTCGCGTTCACGATTGAGTGCAACTGCGCCGACGGGGCGGAGCCGGAGGCCATATTCACGCTTAAAAAGGACGGCGTGGAAATAGCGAGGAGAACGCTCTATCTTACGAAAGGCAACAACAGCGAGAGCTTTACCCTCGACACGTCCGCGGCGGGCACGTTCGACTACGAGGCGGAAATTACCGCGGAGTCGGACGGCAATACCTTCAACAACAGAATTGCTTTCACGCAGACCGTTTCGGGCAAGCGAAGCGTGCTCTTGATCTGCGAAAACGCGGGCGACTATACCGCCGTTAAAGATATCTGCGGCGGGGAAACCGAGTTGGACGCCTACGTCACGAGTACGGACGGGTACAACGTTCCATACTCGGTGGAGCAGCTGTGCCTCTACGACGAGATAATACTCTCCGACGTGGACGTCACCAAGCTCAACAATTCGGAAATGTTCCTCTCTTCCCTCGATACGGCGGTTTCGCTGTTCGGGAAGAGCCTCGTCACTTTCGGCAACACCTACGTGCAGAACTATACGGGCGGCGAGCTAAAGGCGCTCGGCGATATGTTGCCCGTAACCTACGGCCCGAGCTCCGACGACCCCAAACTGTATACTCTCGTCATCGATACCTCGCTCAGCATGTTCTATCTGGACAAGATTACCCACGCAAAAGCCGCGGCAACCGAAATCGTCAACCTGCTCGACGGGAGCGATGCGGTGGCGCTGGTGGAGTTCAACGGCGACGCCTACGTTCTCTATAATCCGGTACCCGTTGCCGCCTACCGCGAGAGCGTTCTCGGAATAATAGACGATATCTCTTTAAAGCAGGGCACGGTAATAGGCTCCGGCCTCGAAGCGGCGTTCAATCTGATGAAAGACGGACGGTACAGCGAAAAGAGGGTGATGCTCTTTTCGGACGGACTCAACTTCCCTGCGGACGAAGCTTCCGAAGCCGAGCTCGAAACGCTCGTCGGGCAAATGAGGGATTACTCCATATACACCTCGGTGCTCGACGTGGGCAGGGGCGCCGACACGGGCACGGCCGCGACCAAGGCCAAGAATCTTTTAAACAAGTTGGCCTCGAAGGGCGGCGGAAGCTATCTCGACATAAGCAGCGACAGTAAGCTCGAAAACGTTATAACGAACGCCCTGCCCGCCGACGTCAACAACGTAACGGGCGGCATTTCGGCAATAAAAGTAAAGAGGCGTTCGGACGACGTGCTTTCGGGTATAGCCGAGAGCGAGTGGTCAAACGCTTTCGTGCTCGATTACTACTACGCGTCGGCAAAGAGCAACGCCAGCACCGTGCTCTCGCTGCGGTTCAGTAAGTCGGCGACCACGATAACGGAGCCCCCGCTGTACGCATATTGGAATTACGGAAACGGCAGGACGGCCTCCTTCGCGAGTACCGTGAGCGGGAATTGGGTAAGCTATATCGGCGGGGAGCTTAGGGAAAAGTTCTTTTCCAACGTTCTCAAGTCCAACACGCCCGCCGAAAAGATAAACTACCCGTTCCTTCTGGACGTGAACGCGGCCGACGGCTACGCGGACGTGACCCTTACCCCCGCGACCGTTCGCGCGGACGCGCAGACCAATATAACGATTACCGCTCCCGACGGCACGACCTCGGGCGGCTCTCTCGCGTTCGGAACGTCCTCGTTTACCTATTCGTTCGTGACGCCCGACGTCGGCAAATATATCGTCGACGTAACCTACGTTTACGGCGGAAGCACGTTCACCGCGCGCAAAATAATCAACCTGTCCTATTCCTCGGAATACGACAGCTTCGCCCTCTACGACGCGGCCGTGCTCTACAAGATGGTGGGCGCAAACGGCACGGTCAGCGAGGACGGAAAGCTTAAAATCGTAAACGACGACAGCGAAATAGGGCTATATACTCTGCCCCTTACGATGCCGCTCCTTATAGTCTGCGTGGTTCTCTACGCGGTCGATATCGCGGTGCGCAAGCTCAAATGGGAAGATATAAGAAGTTTGTTCAAGAGGGTGCGCAAATAATGGCAAAGCGTTTGAATATCGTAAAAAAATTTTTATATTTGCCCGCCGTTTTCGCGCTCGCCCTCGCGTTTGCGGGCTGTGCGGAGTATACGCCGCCCACGGGAGACGGCGGCGGCAATAATCCGTCGGTAACCGACCCCGAAGAGCCTCAGTCTCCCGTAACGCCTTCCGAAGAGGAGGACGGCTTTACCGTTTCTCTCGAGTGGGTAGCGATAGACGCGAGCAGGAGCGACTTTACAAAGTCCGACTATTCCAAGATAAACAGCTTGCAGGCGCAGTGGACGGATAAGAGCACGGGCGAAGTTTTCCGCGCGTCCTTTAACGACGACGGCGTTGCGTCTGCGGCCGATTTGGACGGCGACTATGCAGTGACCCTCGTCACCGTTCCCGACGGCTTTACCTACAACCCCAATATATACGCCGTAAGCAACGACGCGAAAGCGGTCGCCGTGACCCTCTACCAACTCTCTCCCGCAAGCTCGGGCGGCAATTATCAGGGTACGCCGTATTACCAAATAAACACCACGGGCGCGTATAAAGTGACCCTCGCGGACGCGGATGACAGCGTGATGTTCTACTTCAAGCCCTCGCGGCAGGGTTCTTACACGCTGGAATCGCTCGTCGATATAACGGCCAACGAAATAAATCCCATATTGGAAATCCGTTACGGCAACCTGCCCGCCTATATGAACCCGTACGGCACCAAGCAGGACGGCGGCGGCAGCGAAAACACCTACACCAAAAACTTCAAGTGGGAGTACGGCATATACGGCGACGAGGTGGGCAACGGCCTTATATTCATCATCTCTTCCGAGGCGCGCAACGCCGACGCGTACGGCAGCGACGGGATGGAGCTTTGCTTTATTCTCGACAGAGACGGCGACTTTACGCGCGGCGACAACGACTATACGGTCGTAGAGGCCGCCGAGGACTTCGCCAAGTGGGAAAACGACGGCAACAAGGCGCCCACGCCGTCCGGCACGTTTATATATTGTGCCAACCGCCCCGGCGTCGTCAACCATATTCTCGACCAAACGGCGGTAAAACTCTATGCGGAAGAGGACGGCGGCGACGGCTATTATCATTACTACGACGCGCTTACGGGCGAATACGGCGCCCTGCTCTACGCGAAAATAGACGGCAGTTGCGAGGTGCTCGAAGGCGGCTTTACCAACCCGCTGGTAACGCTTTACAACGTCAACGGCTACGATTACAGGGCGTTCGTGTCCGCCTACGTCGCCCATTGCAACGACGACGGGTGCTACCCCGTAACCGAGGAGCTTAGGGTATTTTTGCAAAACTTCGCCACGTACCAGCGCTACTTCGACGACGGCAACGGCTGGGCGGAGACGAACACGAATTACAATTCCGACGAGGACAGCCAGTGGATGTTCGCGTGCGGGTACTACTCTTGATTTCGGGAGAACCGATATTATGAAAAACGGAAAGATAATTACCGCAATAGTGAGTGCGGCGATAGCGGCGGCGCTCGGCCTCTCTTCATTTGCCGCGTGCAAGAACAAGTGCGAGCACGTCTATCGCTATACGGTAACCAAGGAGGCGACCTGCTCGGCCAAAGGCTCCCGTCAGGGCGTATGCGGCATATGCGGCGACGTCATAGACGAGGCCATTCCCATAGACCCCGACGCGCACGACTACGGCGATTGGGTAATAACCCTGCCCACGGAGAGCGGTGACGGAACCGCGGAAAAGACGTGCAGTTACGATTCGTCGCACGTCCTCTCCGTTACTCTGCCGCGCGTCACTCCGTCGGGCACGGGCTACGATTCTTCGGAAATAATCACGCCCGCAACGGCGGCGTCGGAGGGTAAACAGCACCTCGTTTTAAATCACGCGGAGGGCGATATCGCATTCGACGTCGTTCTTTCGCGCCGCTCCGTGACCAACCTCGAAGACGCCGTTACGCTGGCCGCCACGCTCGGCTCGCTCGTCAGAACGGCGGAAGGCTATTACAGGCAGAGCGCAAGCGGCCCCCGCATTACGTTCGAAACGACGTTCGGCGACGGCTACACCCATATAACCGAGCAAAGCTCTTCGGGCACTTACAGCGGCCATACCGAGTATTGGTATTCCCGCGACGACGACGGCAATCCCTTCGGCGTCTACTACGACACCTATACGGACTACGAGGGCGACGACATGACCCCCGTGACCAAGCATACCGACCCCCGCTCGACGGACGCTTCCGAAAGCAACCTGCTCGGGTTCGGCTATCAATCGGGCGGCGGCTTCCCCCGCACGTACGGCGCCGAGGAAACGCTTTTAAGCTATTACGAAGCGGCGCACGTCGCTTCCGAAACGGGCACCGTCGTAAAATACGACGAAACGTTTGAAAAGTACAGCGACGGCAGCGTAGTCGGCGGTTTCTCGTACAGTTACTACGAAAACCCCAATTTCTGCCGCTATAATATCGAGTTCGAAACCTACTCCGACGGCGTTATCAAGACCTTGACGGTCACGACCGAAATAATCCGCCCGTATATGATTGCCGAGGACGAGAACGGCGAAAAAATATTCTATTCGGACGGCGACGTCGTGTTTGCCGAAATTTATCCGACCGACGGACAGGGCAACCCCGTCTACGAAACCGACGGACAGGGCAACCCCGTCTACGAAACCGACGGACAAGGCAACCCCGTCTATAAGACGGACGCAGACGGCAACTACGTCTACGACCGTGACGGCAACCCGATAAGAAAATACGCGGGCGGGCTGGGAGAATATTATTCCGACTCGCACGCAGATATATCTATACGGACGCTCGTGTACGAGTCGCAGACCGAAAAAACGGACGGCGATATAGTGGAAGAAAACCCCTACGGCAGCGACGTGCGCTACGTTCAATCGTTCGACGTCGAATACGATGGCGCGGTAATAGGGGAGGACGGCGTGTCGCTGCCCACCAACAGGTCCGTGGTACTTACGATATCGAACGTGCTTCCCACGACCGCCTCGCTCGAATACGACCCGCTCGAACTGTACGTCCGCACCGCAACGCGGGATTTGCCCGTTACGGGCGAGGCGTCGGACACGCCCTATAATCTCGTCGGCTATTTTATAAGGTCCGACGGCACGGTACAACTCAATTCGCAGCTTGCGGGCGAAGTAACCCTCGTCTTAAAGACCCAAGGCGGCAAGTGCGAAAAAGAAATAAAAATCGATTTCGAACCGGGCGCTCCCTCCTCGATATGTGCCGAGGCGTACACCTACGACGTATCGGGCAACGCGGTCGTCTACACCTGGGAGGAGTACACGAAAGATTCCCCCGCCACGGTATACGTGGGTCAGCCGCTCTGTATCAGGGCGTCGACGACCTCCGAGGCGGAAGCGGCGTATTCCGACACTTCGTTTACCGCCGAGAGCGCCGGGGCAAACGACGGCATCACCTTTACCGAAACGACCGTAGACGGCAAGCCCGTAGTGCAGCTGGTTGCAAGCAAGGCGGGCGAGTACTACGTGTATATAAGATACGTAAAGGGCGCGTCCCCGGGAACGAGAGGCGTGGATTGGGAATACTTCAAGCTCGTCGTCGAACAGCCGCCCGCCCTCTC
>CAZELQ010000029.1:0-12140 GCA_964513195.1 uncultured Clostridia bacterium
ACAGACAGTTGCTTTTCGGCGAGCAGCTTCGTTATAGACTGCCTGAAGCAGACCGACGAAGACCACTTTTACGGCGTGAACTTCGAAAAGATTTTGAATAGCTGAAAAGGCGATAACCGCGGCAAAAAGCCGCTGCGCAGAAAAATCTGCGCAGCGGCTTAATTTTTTTATTATAACGATTGGGCTATCTTCCTCAGGAACTCCTCGCTGTTCAATTTTCGGGGCGTTACGCCCTCTCTCTTGAACAGAGGTATGAGGTCGCCCGTCATATACCCGCTCTCTATCGTCTTTACGGTGGCCGCTTCCAGCTTCTTTGCAAAGGCGCAAAGCTCGGGCGTGCCGTCCAGCTCTCCCCTCTTATTAAGCGCGCCCGTCCACGCCCAAATTGTCGCAACGGAGTTGGTGGAGGTTTCCTCTCCCCGCCGCCATTTATAATAGTGGCGGGTCACCGTTCCGTGCGCGGCCTCGTACTCGTACTTGCCGTCGGGAGAAACGAGCACCGAGCTCATCATACCCAAGCTGCCGTAGGCGGTTGCGACCATATCGCTCATAACGTCGCCGTCGTAGTTTTTGCACACCCATAAAACTCCGCCCTCCGAGCGCATTATGCGCGCCACTATATCGTCGATGAGGGTGTACATATAGTAAATGCCGGCTTCCCCGAATTTAAGTTTGTATTCGGCCTCGTAAATCCCGGCGAAAATATCTTTGAAGCGGTGGTCGTAGATTTTGGAAATCGTGTCCTTGGCGCCCAGCCACATGGAGATTTTGTTTTCGAGGGCGTAGTTGAAGCAGCTCCTTGCAAAGGCGGCAATCGACCCGTCCAGATTGTGCACGCCCTGAATTATTCCGTCCCCCGCGAAGGCGTGAATAAGCTTTTTTGAAACCTCTTTCCCGTCCTTGTCGGTGACTAAAAGGTAGGCGCTCTGCCCGCTCTCCACCCTGCTTTCCACCGCGTTATAGATATCGCCGTAGGCGTGACGGGCGAGAACGATGGGCTTTTTCCAGCCGGGGACGTAGGGCGTTATGCCCTTAACCAAAATGGGCGCGCGGAAAACCGTGCCGTCCAGAATACGCCTAATCGTGCCGTTGGGGCTCTTCCACATTTGCTTTAGATTATATTCTTCCACCCTCTGGGCGTTGGGAGTTATAGTGGCGCACTTGACCGCTACGCCCAAACGCTTGGTTGCAAGCGCGGCCTCTTCGGTTATTCCGTCGTCGGTTCTATCCCTTTCCGCGAGCCCCAAGTCGTAATACTCCGTTTTTAAGTCCACGTATGGCTCGATGAGTATCTCCTTAATCCACTTCCACAGAACGCGGGTCATTTCGTCGCCGTCCATCTCTACTACCGGCGTTTTCATCAGTATCTTCGTCATTTCGGTACCTCTCGGTTATTTTACTATAAAATCATTTCATCTTGCAAGCGTTTGGCGTTATGTTGTTGAGTATTCCCGTCGTTACGACTTTCTTTTCGGCGCGCCGCGCAAAATCGCGCCCGGCCTGTTCTATCAGCTCGTCTAAAACCCTGTAAAATGCGGAGTAGCCCGAGGAGAGCAGATAGTAGGAAAGCGACCCCGGCACCGTGTTTATCTCGCTTAAAATTATCTCGTCATTCCTGAGTATGTAGTCGAAGCGCACGATGCCCCGCATATTCAAAGCGGAGTAGACGTAGGCGGTCTCCTCCCTAATCTCTTCAGCCTTTTGCGCTTCGATTTCCGCGGGAAAAGTGCGCCTGCCGCCGCCCGAATATTTGTCGTCGTAGGTGAGAAGCTCGTTCGCCGAGGCAAACTCCTCGCACGGGGAAGTGACCACCTTGCCGCCGTGAAAGTAGGCGGCGCAATTTATCTCCCTGCGCGGCGAGACGTACTCCTCGATTAAAACGCCGCCGTCCAAGATAAAGGCGACCTCCGCAGCCTCTTTAAGCTCCGATTCGTCGTGCGCAACGGCTATTCCTATGCTCGAGCCGAGGGTCGCCGGCTTGACGATTACGGGGTAGCCGACCTCGGCCGCCGCAGCAATTGCCCCGCCGATATCCGTCGAATACGCATATTTTGCCGTCTTTACGTTAAGACCGCAGAGGACCAATTTCGTCAGGTATTTGTCCATAAACGCGGCGCTCTCGAACATACCCGCCGAGGCGAACGGTATGCCGCACAGCGCGGCCGCCCCCGCGACTCCGCCGCCCTCGTATACGCCGCCGTGACAACAATTCAAAAGACAGCCGACCTTGATTTCCGCCTTTACCTTCCGCCGCTTATTAAAGACGATTACTCCCCCTGTGACGAACGTGCAGGCGGGAAAATTTTTATAGCCCTCGTCCTTGAATAGCGTGACGTCGGAGAGCCTTTCGTCCGCGCGCATTTGACCGCCATGGTCTACGTATATGGGTAGAACGCTCTTGCCGCCTTTTTTTAAAACGTTGCATGCGAGGGCGCCGGTTATTACCGAGACTTCGTTTTCGCCCGAAACGCCGCCGAAGATGACGGCGACGTCGTAAATTTTTTGCATATAATAAAAACCTCCCGACAAAGATTTTTCCATGCGCCCGAGCGCCTTTATCGGGAGTATTTATTTTCCGTAATATTTTACAGATACTGTTCGGGCAGGTCGTTTAAAAACAGCACGGCGTCGCCCTTTTCTATAACGTTCTTCAACACGTCCTGCGCCTTTACGAGGGTGGGCACAACCGTAAGTTTTTGACTGTCGCCGCCCGCGGAGATATAGCCCTCCTGCACGGCCTTAACCAGCGTTTCGCCCACAAGAATCACGTAGTCCAGCCCGACAAGCTGTTCGCCCAACGCCCTGTTTTCGGCAACTTCAAGAACTCCGAGCTCCACAAGTCCGGGGGTTACCACTATTTTTTTGCCCGAAAACGTGCGCAAAACGCCCAGCGCCGCCCGAGCGCCGACGACGTTGGAATTGTAGCCGTCGTCTAAAACGTACACGCCGTCGGCGTTTAAAAGCTGAAGTCTGTGCTCGGTGTAGTCCAGCCCCTCTGCCGCGGCGGCGATTTCCGTAAGGCCGACGCCGAGCTCGAATGCCAGCTGGGCGCAGAGGGCGATATTGCGCGCGGAATGTTCGCCCAAAAGCTTGGTCTTTACGCGCACGCTCCCGCCGCCGAGACTGAGTGTGAAAGACGTGCCCGTGCTGTCCGCAGACACGTCCCCGAGGCAGTCGCACTCGTGCTTTACCCCCTGAATATCATCGAAATAACCGTATGCGTCGGAGGCAATATATACGGAATTTTTTGTGGCGGTTATTATCTCGCCCTTGGTTGCTATTATGTTTTCGAGACTCTTAAAGCTCTCCAAATGCTGGGCGCATACGCCCGTTATCAGGGAATAGTCGGGCGGGCAGAGAGCGCAAAGCTCTTTTATATCGCCCTTGCGCCTTGCGCCCATTTCGGCGATAAAGAAGTCGCAGCCCGTCAAGTCGCTTGCATTTATCGCCCTTGCGATACCCAGCGGCGTGTTGTACGACGAGGGCGTGGCGATTACGTTATACTTTGTCTTGAGCATCTGCGCGAGTATGTTTTTCGCGCCCGTCTTGCCGAAGCTTCCCGTTATGCCGATGATTTTACAACCCGATTCGCCCAACTTTTTCCCGGCCTTTTTAACGTAGGAATCGTTTATGGGCTTTTCCCATATCAAGGTTATGCAATCCGCAAGGCATATCAGCGGCAGGGCCGCAAACGGGAATACCGCGAACACGCAGTATTTGAGCGTGGCGAATATGCCGCTGTCCCACACCGCTTCGCCGAAGTTCAATGCCGAAGCCGTAAGATAAATAAGCACCGCGAAGAGAAGCCATAGCGTTACGAACAGGCGTTTGAAGCGCGGGGTGAGCGCCGCGGGCGTCTTAAACCCGTGCCTGACCTCCGCAACTATATACAGAACGAAAAATATAAGGTAGGCCGCAAGCCCTATGACCGCCGAAAAGTGACCCGCAAAGCTGAAACAAAGCGAGATTACCGCACACGATAACAGACAAGCGAGGGCGAGCACCGAAAAGCGTGGCTGGGTGAGATTGTTCTTTTTGCCCGCCCACTTTAAAAAGGGCGAGCACCTGTACCCGAACGACTGAAGTATTCCGAGCGGTCTGAAGCATATTACGGTTAGAAAACAGGCCATAACGAGCGCCGTGAACAGGCACTCGAGCGTTGTCGGCCAATCGATGAAAATCCACATAATCTATACCTCTTCCCCACCCAGAAAGCTGACCATCAGGCGGTTGAATTCCACGTAATTTTCGCTGAAACAGAAGTGCCCGCCGTCTATGGCCCGCAATCTACTGCCTCCTATAAGACGGTTGAACTCGGCGCCCTCCTCCGCAAGCGGGGTCACGCCGTCCTGCCGTCCGTAAATAAGCAAGGTCGGATTTTTTATTTTTGCGGCAAAATCCCGTAAATCCTCGTTGACGATAAGCTTGTAGCTTTCACGCATTACGGGCGGAAGCGTTCGGTATTCGCTGCTTCCGAAGTGCTTTTCGGCATACCGCGGAAACAGCTTTTTAATCCGCCTATAACGCTTTACCTGCCGCATATATGCCGCCGAACGCGGTTTTACAAGTCCGGCGCCGCCCGTTATTATCAGCTTGCCCGCTATATCGTTTTCGCCTGCGAGAAGCTTAAACGCCACACGCGCGCCGAAGGAGTGCGCCAGAATGTGCGCCCCGTAAAGATTTTTGACCTTTATAAACGAATATAACCATTCGGCGTAGTCGCCGACCGACCACGGCTCTTCGGTTTTATCGCTCGCTCCGAATGAGGGCATATCGGGCGCGACCGCCCTGTACCCCGCGCTTTCCAGCGCCGCCAACTGATAGTAAAAGCTCTCCTTGCAGGAAAGATAGCCGTGCAGAAGCAATATCGGATCGCCGAGGCCTCGCTCGGTTACGCTTACGAACTTATTATTTAAGATTATTTTGCCTTCCCCCCCCTCGTCGCGCCGAAGCATGCACGGCGGAGGGCGTTAAAGGGCTCTTTGCATTACGAGACAGTCCTCGCCGTCGGAATAGTAGCGCGTCCTTGCGTGCACGCCCGTGAAGCCGCAGGCGAGATAAAGCCCGAGGGCCGCAGAATTGGAGACGCGCACCTCTAAAAAGACCTTTTCGGCGCCGCGCTTTTTCGCGTCCTTTAACAGTGCGCCGACTATCGATTTGCCCACGCCGCTCCTGCGGTACGGCTCGGCGACGAGCACGTTCTCGAGGTCGCAGCTCTCGCACACGGTCTGCGCACAGCCGTAGCCGACGATTTCCGCGCCGTCCTCGGCGACAAGCATAGTGTAGTTGGGATTTTCAAAGGCCGAGGCGAGCGTTCCGAAGCTCCAACTCTCGCCCTTGAAACACTCCTTTTCCAGCTCCGCAACGGTGAGAATATCTTCGTATTTGCACTTACGAACTTTCACAGAGCGCCTCCCTTGCGGGCAAGCCGCTCCTCTTCCGCCTGCGATTTGCGCACGTACAGCGCGGTGAGATTTTCCCGCCCGTCTGCGCACCTTTCTGCCGCGGGCAGAAGGCAATCCTTTATATCGACGCGGGTGTAGTCCTCTATACCGAGCTCCCCGAAACCGTATACCGGCCGACCGAGAGCGCGCAGACGTTCTTCCGAAAGATAGGCGGGCGCAAGATTTTCGCTGCCGTCCGCGGAGTAGCCGCACACATAGTAATAGCCGTGCGCCGCGTCCACCGCCACCAGATAATCACGGTCGCTGTTGACATTATATGATATCATTTCGAACACGGTGACGCCCGCCGCCCTCTTATTCAGGGCGGCGGCGAAGCCCTTTACGCAGGCTATGCCTATTCTTATTCCCGTAAACGACCCGGGGCCCGTGACGGCGACGAAATAGTCGCAGTCGCCCGTATCGAGCCCGACCTCATCTAAGGTCTTTTCCACCTCGTCCATAAGTAAAACGGAGTGCGCCATAGCGCAGTCGGGCAGGTGGGTGACCGCCACACTTTCCCCGTTTTTGGCGACCACGGTAAGATAGCGCGAGGACGTGTCTACCGCAAGAAAATTACTCACAGATAATCTCCCTGTTGGCGGTGCGAAGCTTTTTGATTGTGACCGTCTTGTACTTTTCGGGGAGCACGTCCGCAATGTTCTCCGCCCACTCTATAACGCAGATTCCGCCGCCTCCGAAGTAGTCGGTGAGACCCAGCGCCTCGGCCTGCGCGCCGCTCGTTAGGCGGTAGCAGTCGTAGTGGTACAGCACGCCGGAATAGTCGTTCATATAGGTATACGTGGGGCTCAATATCTCCTCGCTTATACCCAAGCCCTGAGCTATACCCTTGGTGAATACCGTCTTGCCGGCGCCCATTTCACCCTTCAATACGACGACGTCGTTCGGAAGAAGCGTGGAAGCGTACTCTCTCGCAAAAGCAATCGTAGCGTTTTCGCTACCCGATAAAAATTTAGCCATATCGTGGTTATTATACCACGGTATGGCCTCTCTTTGCAATGTTTTTTTATTATTTAGTCCAAATCGGTATATAATATCTGAGCACTACCCCGACGGCCAAAAGCACGATTACCGTGCAAACCGCTCCTATTATAATAGCGTTGCGCTTGCGCTCGGCCTTTTGCCTACGCGCCTCCTCGTCGGGGTCGTCGCTATGCACGCGCTTGGGGTCGAGCTTCGTATGCAGCTTGTTTATCAGGCGCGAGATATGCTTGTATACGGGCAGAGTGACGGCTATCGCTATAAAACAACGTATTACGTTGAAGGGCAGCACCGAAGCCCAGAGATAGAAATTGTAGAAAGTATCCCGCGTGCAACCCTCGCCGAATATTGCCTGCATGGTACTGACGAGCGGATCCCAGCTGCCCTTGAAAAACAACTTCAAATAGAAGGGAACCAAAACCAGCCAATTTGCGAGTATAGCCATCGCCACCGACGCAACCGTACCCACCGCCATACCCAATACGGCGCCCTTGAACGTGCGGATTTTTTTGTAAATCAGCGCGGCGGGCAATACGAAAGCTAAGCCGATCAGGAAGTCCGCAAGCTCCCCCACAAACACCGTAGACGTGCCCTTGATAACCAGCTTGATTATAATTTTGAAAAGCACGATTAAGGTGCCCGACACGGGGCCAAGCGCGAAAGCGCCTATCAGAGAGGGTATGTCGGAAAAATTCAGCTCCAGCCAGGACGGAAACGCCGAGGCTATGGGAAAGCCGAAAACGTAAAGGACGCCCGCCAACGTGGAAAGCATTGCGATTACGGTGACTCTCGTCGCGGAAAAATAAGTGTTTTTTTGCATAAGAAACGCCCCGTTCGGGGCGTTAAATCGGCATAATAAGGCCGCTTTATTCTTTTATCATCCGGACTGTACCGTCGGTACGGGAATTTCACCCGTTCGGGGCTTGCGGCATAAGCCGTTCGCCTTAGTGGACTTTGACCACCGGTGGGGAATTTCACCCCGCCCCAAAGAATAACTTATAAACATTATATTGTGTTATAATGCGTTTGTCAAGCGGGGGCGCGAGTTTTAAAATTATTTACTTATGAACAGTACGCCGAGGGTATTTCTGCCGCAATGTGAGGTCACTATGCTGCCCGCAACCGTCTCGATAACCTCTTCAAATTCGAAATTCTCGCTGACGAGCTGCTTTGCAAGCTCGACCAGCTCCCTGTCCGCAGTGCTGTGCGTTATAAAGGCGCGCTTGCTCTCGTATTCGGGGTACTGCGCCTTGAGGTCGGCGATATAGCTACGGATACACCTCGTCATATTGCCCATATACTTCTTTTTGACGATGAGCTGTCCGTTAGCGTTTTCACAAATCATGGGGTGCAATTTAAGCACTTTCGCGCCGAACAGCGCCGCGAGCGAACACCTGCCGCCCTTGTGAAGATACTCGAGCGAGTCGGGCACGAAAGAGGTATTGACAAGGCTCCTTAAAGAGTTTATCTCGCTCTCTATCTCCTCCGCCGTCCTGCCCTCCGCGGCCAAGTCGCAGGCCTTTAAGACGAGCAAGCCCTGCCCCGTCGAAAGGGCGCGGCTGTCGATAACCCTGACCTTGCCGCCGAAAGCCTCCGCCGCCTTGCTTGCCGCGTTATAGCACGACGAGGCGAGCGAGGAGATATTGAAGTGAATAAGGCTGTCGCAGCCCTTTAAATTCTGCGCGAAAAATTCGGTATATTCGGCAAGCGAGCCCGCCGCGGTCTTGGGCAGGTTATCGGTTTTTGCCACGAAGCCGAAGATATCTTCGGGCGAGATATCGCCGTCCTTATAGTTCTTGTCGCCCAATATTACGGTGAGCGGAAATATACCTATATCGTTTTTGTTTATCAGCTCTGCACCCAAATCGCAGGTGGAGTCCGAAGTTATTTTAATTTTCATATTATATCCCTTTTATTTATAGCTTTTCAGAATCATAATAACACGATTAAATCCACGAAATATTAAAGATAAAAGAAATTTGAGTGAAATTTACCCGTTTACGCCGATAGGAATTTTTTTCTTCTAAATGACCGGAGCAAAGCGTAAAGGCGGCTTGCCCAAACCGGCAAGCCGCCTTTTAATATACAAGTATTATTTTATTTAACACAATCCGCATATAAAGGGAAAGCCTTGCACAATTTAGCGACTTCCGCCGTTACGTGCCCGAAGCACTCCTCCTTCTTTTCGATTACTTCGGCTATAAGTTGCGCGATTTTGCGCGCCTCCGGCTCTTTCATTCCGCGGGAGGTCATTGCGGGTGTGCCCAGCCTTATGCCCGAGGTTACGAACGGCTTCTGCGTGTCGAAGGGAATTGCGTTCTTGTTGACGGTAATGTGCACTTCGTCAAGCATATGCTCAAGCTCCTTGCCCGTCATACCCTTGTCGGTGAGGTTCAGAAGTATGAGGTGGTTGTCCGTGCCGCCCGAAACCATTTTTACGCCGAGCTTTTCAAACTCGTCCGCCATGGCCGCGGCATTTTTGACTATCTGCTGTTGATAGGTCTTGAACTCGGGGGAAAGCGCTTCCTTGAACGCTACCGCCTTCGCCGCGATAATGTGCATTAAGGGTCCGCCCTGTATGCCGGGGAAAACCGCCTTGTCAATCGCCTTGCCGTACTCCTCCTTGCACATTATAACGCCGCCGCGGGGTCCGCGCAGGGTCTTGTGCGTAGTAGTGGTTACGAAGTCCGCGTAGGGCACGGGCGAGGGGTGAAGCCCCGCCGCAACCAAACCCGCAATGTGGGCGATATCCACCATCATATACGCGCCGACCTTGTCGCAGATTTCGCGTATACGTTTGAAGTCTATTACGCGGGGGTAAGCGCTTGCGCCCGAAACTATCATTTTGGGCTTGCACTCCACGGCTATTTTTTCCATTTCGTCATAGTCTATGACCTGCTTGTCCTCGCTGACGCCGTAGGGCACGATATTGAAATATTTACCGGAAATATTGACGGGCGAACCGTGTGAGAGGTGCCCGCCGTGGGCGAGGTTCATTCCCATAACCGTATCACCGGGGTTAAGCACGGCAAAGAATACCGCAAGGTTAGCGCTCGCGCCCGAATGGGGCTGGACGTTGCAATACTCGCAGCCGAATATCTCCTTTACGCGGTTTCTTGCAAGCTCCTCGGCGACATCGACGAACTGACAACCGCCGTAATATCGGTGCCCGGGGTAGCCCTCCGCATACTTATTGGTGAGGTGGGTTCCCGCCGCCGCAAGTACTGCGGGGGAAACGAAGTTTTCGCTGGCAATCAGCTCGATATTGCCCTGCTGGCGGGCAAGCTCCGCCTTTAAGGCTTCGGCAACTTCGGGGTCGGTCTGTTCGATTAGGGAAATATCAATCATAAATGCTCCGTAAAAATTTATATTTATGCAGTTATTTTACCACACAATTTGAAAATATACAATTATTTAAATACGCAAAGTGGACGAATTTATAATATAAAGGGGCGGCGCGCCCGATATGGACGCGCCGCCCTGCTTAGCGTTTAAAAAACCTAATGCCGTCCGTTTGCGGTTTACAAAGCGCCGTTTAAAAACTCTTCCGTTTCGGACTGCGAGGTGTAGCCGAGCGATTTTTCCGCCATTTCGCCGCCCTTAAACACGCCCACCAAGGGTATGCTCATTATGCCGTAGCGTGCAGCCAACTCGAAACTTTGGTCGATATCGACTTTGACGAACACCGCTTTGTCCGCAAAGATTTCACTGCATTTTTCCATGACGGGCGCCAGCATTTTGCAAGGAGCGCACCAAGTGGCGTAAAAGTCGCACACTACGGGCTTTTCGCCCTTTATAAGTTCGTCGAATTTTTCAAGATCTACCTGTTCCATTCTTTTTCCCCCTCTTACATATTTTCTTTCAGATATTCGTAAATATTCGCAAAGGCGACGGGAGTTTGGCTTCCGTCCGCCATCTTCTTCAAATTACATACCCCGCTTGCAAGCTCGTCGCCGCCGATGACCGCGACGAATTTCGCGCCGATTTTATCGGCGTACTTGAACTGCGCCTTTACCGACCTGCCCATATGGTCGCACTCGGCGCACACGCCTTTCAGCCTTAAACAATTGACGATTTCGAACGCCTTGCCGCGCGTCGGCCCGTCCATACCCGCAACGTAAATCGCGGGCGCGGGCGCATCGGGGAAGGGAACGGCCGTGTTTTCCATTAACAGCATAAGCCTCTCCAGCCCTGCCGCAAAGCCTATGGCGGGCACGTTGCCGCCGCCCAGCTCCTCTATAAGTCCGTCATATCTGCCGCCTCCGCATACCGTGCCCTGAGCGCCGATAGACGTGGAAACAAACTCGAATACGGTGCGCGTATAGTAGTCCAGACCCCTTACTATGTCGGGGTTAACCGTAAATTCGACGCCGAGAGAGGCAAGGCGGGCCTGCACGCTCCCGAAGTGCGCCCTGCAATCGGGGCAGAGATAATCTGTTATCTTGGGCGCGTCAGCGATAAACCTTTTACACCCCTCCTCCTTGCAATCGATAATCCTTAATGGGTTCTTTTCGAACCTCTCGTTGCAGGTTGCGCACATATCCTTAAGGTGCGGACGGAAATAGTCTTTAAGCGCCCTGTTGTACTCGGCGCGGCAGCTTTTACAGCCTATGGAATTTATTTGAAGTTCCACGTTTTTTATGCCGAGCTTGTCCAAAAACGCCGACGCCGCAAAGATTACCTCCGCGTCCGTTTCCGCAGCGGCGGAGCCGAATACCTCTATTCCGAATTGATGGAATTCGCGCAATCTGCCCGCCTGCGGACGCTCGTAGCGGTAGCATGGAGCGATATAGTAAGCCTTGAGGGGCAGAGGCGCGTTGGCAAGCCCGTTTTCGATAAACATTCTCGCCGCGCCGGCGGTGCCCTCCGGCTTCAAGGTTATAGAGCGCCCCCCCTTGTCCTCGAAGGTATACATCTCTTTGGTGACGACGTCGGTCGTTTCGCCGACTCCGCGCCGAAAAAGCTCCGTGTGCTCGAATACGGGGGTGCGTATCTCCTTTATGTTGAAAGCCGAAGCGACCTGCCGCGCCGCGTCTTCGATAAACTGCCATTTATAGGAATTTTGGGGGAGCACGTCCTTGGTGCCCTTGGGTATGGTTATCATATTATTCTCTTATAAAACGTATTTTTTAAGGTCGCGGTTTTTGGTTATCTTGTCGAGGTGCTCCTCGACGTACTTGGCGTTGACCTCTACGGGTATTACGGGGTAATCGTTCCCGCCCGCGTTAAAGGAAATATCTTCCAGAAGATATTCCATAACCGTATGCAGACGCCTTGCGCCTATGTCCTCGCTGGTGTTGTTGATATCTTCGGCCACCTCGGCGATTTTTTCGATAGCGTCGGGTTCGAACCGCAAATCTATATTGTCGACGGCAAGTAGCGCCGAATACTGCATCGTTATCGCGTTTTGGGGCTGGGTGAGAATATTGACGAAATCCTGCTTGGTGAGGCTGTTCAGTTCCACCTGAATGGGGAATCTGCCCTGAAGCTCGGGGATTAAGTCCTCCACCTTGGAAACGTGGAATGCGCCCGCCGCGATAAACAGTATATAGTCGGTGCGTATGGGGCCGTATTTCGTCATTACCGTACAGCCCTCTACGATAGGCAATATGTCGCGTTGAACGCCCTCACGCGAGACGTCTGCGCCCTGATTGCCCTTGCCCGCGATTTTGTCTATTTCGTCGATGAAGATAATGC
>CAZELQ010000030.1:0-11495 GCA_964513195.1 uncultured Clostridia bacterium
CTTCGCACTCTTAATGGCGTCCGCGTACAGCGCTCTCGTCTTTTCGCCGATCTCCATACCCATCATATCGGAGGGGATCTTGTCGGCGTCGACCGTCTTGACCTCTACGGGTGCGTCGATGGGGTCGGGGAAGGACTTGCAAACCACGGTGTCTACGGGAAGAAGAAGCTTCTTGCCCGCCTTTTCCGCCTTTGCAATCATTTGCTTGCAGTAGTCGATTTTTTCCTCGTCCAAAAGCGAGGTGCCCACCTCGTAGCCCTTGGCCTTGAGGAAGGTGTACGCCATACCGCCGCCGATAATGAGCGTGTCGCACTTTTCAAGCAGGTTGTCAATAACGTTCAGCTTGTCGGCAACCTTTGCGCCGCCCAGAATGGCCACGAAAGGCCTTACGGGGTTCTCGAGGGTTGCGGCCATAACCGAAAGCTCTTTTTCGATGAGGAAGCCGCATACCGCGGTCTTTATGATGCCGTACTCGACGATTGCCGCGGTGGAGGCGTGGGAGCGGTGAGCCGTGCCGAACGCGTCGTTAACGTAAATTTCGGCGTCGTAGGCAAGCTCCTTGCAGAATTGCTCGTCCTTCTTTTCCTCCTCCCAATGGAAGCGCAGGTTTTCCAGAAGCACGGCCTCGCCCTCTTTGAGCGCGTCGCGCTTAGCCCTTGCGTCGGGGCCTATAACGTCGGTTGCGAACACGACTTTGCCGCCCAAAAGCTCCGCAAGCCTCTTTGCCACGGGTGCGAGGGTGAGTTTTTTCGGCTCGTCCTTTTTGGCCTTTTCGATAATGGCCTCCGCCGTCGTTTCGCCGGCTTCTACCTTCTTTTTGTCCTTTTTATTGAGTTTAACTTCGGAGGAGAAAATGGAGTGGGGCTTGCCCATATGGGAGCAGAGCGTAACCTTTGCACCCGCTTCCAACAGATATTTGATTGTGGGAAGCGCGCCGATAATCCTGTTTTCGTCAGTTATCACGCCGTCTTTCATAGGTACGTTGAAGTCGCACCTTACAAGCACTTTTTTGCCCTTGAGGTTGGTTAAGTCTTTTACCGACATCTTGTTCATAATTTATAATAGCTCCTTAACTAAAAACTTTTCGCTAATATTATAAATATTGAGCTTTTTAAAGTCAAACCTTTATAGACCAAAAAATCTTTCGAAAAATAATGTACAATTTTTTATAGCTGTGATATAATAATTATGAACGGCGCGTAAATTATTCGTGGGCGCCGCGGATTTTAAATTGTTCTTAACGTTCCATTCGTTTCGGTTTCGTACTTTTTGAACTTACGGGAAATTCGGTATCTATGAAAATATGCGTTGTCGGGCTCGGCCTAATCGGCGGTTCCCTGTGTATGTCCCTGAAGCGTGCGGGCTACTGCGTGGACGGTTATAACCGTTCCCGCAAGGCCGTGGACTTCGCTCTGCAAAACTTTATAATCGACGGCGAGGCTACGTCTTTCGGTGATTACGACGTCGTGTTCGTCGCCCTGCCTCCCGAACCTACCCTTTCTTTCATTTTGAATACGCCCTTTAAAGAGGGGGCGATAGTTGCGGACGTCTGCGGCGTAAAGAAGTTTTTGGAGGACGCCGTGTACGCCGCCTCGTTGCCGATAAGGTATATCGGCACCCATCCGATGGCGGGCAAGGAGGTCTCGGGCATCGAAAACGCCTGCGCCGACTTGTTCGACCAAGCGAGCATGGTGGTTACTCAGGGCATATATACCGACCAATCGGCTCTGGAGACGATAGTCGGGCTCGTCAAAGATATGGGCTTCAAATACCTCGTCGAGTGCAGCGCGGAGCTGCACGACAGAAAAATCGCCTATACCTCGCAGCTGGCGCACGTGGTCTCCAACTGCTACGTCAACGACCCCGAAATTTCCGCCTGCCTCGGCTTTACGGGCGGCAGCTTTCAGGACATGACCCGCATCGCGGGCGTGGACGAAAACGTGTGGTCGTCGCTCTATCTTTACAACGCCGACAACCTTTTGGAAAAGACGAAAAATCTGCGCGACTCGCTCGATAAATTCATTTCCGCTCTCGGGGAGGGGAAGAGGACGGGCGATACCGCACCCGTAAAGGAGGCGCTGTCCGCGGGGGCGGAAGCCTACCGTTCGGGCAAGGCGGGCGACTTCGTGGGCGACGGCATAAAGGTCACCCGCTTAAAGCGCGTATGAAATATTCCCCGACGGCTTCGGATTCGAGGTGTCGTTCAACGACGGGGAGAAAGATAAAACCGTAAAGGCGGCCGCCGGCCTTATAAATTCGGCGGAGGGAGATAAACGATGAAGATAACATATCTCGGACATTCGGCTTTCAAGCTTGAGGAGAGTACGGGCACGACTATAGTTTGCGACCCATACGACCCGTCCGTCGGGTTTACGATGGCGCAGGTCGAGGCGGACGCGGTTACGATTTCGCACCACCACTACGACCACGACTATCTTAAGGGCGTAAAGGGCAATCCCGTCGTCCTCGACAAGGAGCAGGGTTACGAGCTTCCCGGCGTGGAGATTAACGCCGTAAAGAGCTTTCACGACGGCTGCAGGGGCAAAAAGAGGGGAGAAAACGTAATTTTCAAATTCCGTATGGACGGGCTGGACGTGTGTCACCTCGGCGACCTCGGCGAGGAATGTTCGACAGAACTTATCGAGGCGATACTGCCCGTAAACGTGCTCCTTATACCCGTCGGCGGCAACTACACGATTGACGCCACAATGGCCAAGGAATACGTAGACAGGATTATGCCCGAAATAGTAATACCCATGCACTACCGCGCTAAGGGCTGCGTGCTCGATATCGAAAAGGTCGACGAATTCGTGTCGGTAATGGGGGACGCCGAAATAGAGGAGGCGGGCGACGAGATTGAACTCTCCCGCGAGGACATGGACGGCGAGGTAACCAAAATAATTATAATGGACAGGAGGTCTGCGTAAATGGATTTAATCGCGGCGTTAACGCAAAGGCTGGAAAATAAGGGTATACACGAGCTGAGACAGATAGGTCGCGCGGCCGGGGTAGGCAACCCCACCAACAAGAAAAAGGCGCAGCTTATCGAAGATATTATTGCCATTGCCAGGAACGAGGCCCAGCCCATACCCCGCTCCACGCGCGGCGCGCCACCCAAGTCCGAGGAGTACGATTCCGAAATAATAGAGCTTATAGAGAAGTGCAAGCACTCGGTCGTAAAGACGGAGGAAAGCGCGGCCGGGAATTTGACCTTTTCGTGCGGCGAGGACGAGGAAAGCGTCTATTCGGGCATTCTGGAGTTTACCGACAGGTTCTGGTTCATCAGAACGCAGAACATGCAGATATCGTCGGGCAACGACGTGTTCGTGCACGTCTCTTTTATCAACCGTTTTTCCCTGCGCCCGGGCGATAAAATCGTATGTCGGGCAAAGAGGAGGAAGCAGGGCGAGTGCCCCGGCGTTACTTATATTATAAGCGTTAACGGCCGTTCGCCCGATATGAAGCGCGGAACGCCCTTCGAAAAGCTTACGCCCACCTACCCCGACCGAAGAATAACCTTGGAGCGCGAGGGCTGCAGCCTCACCGACAGGGTAATCGATTTGTTTTCGCCGATAGGCTTCGGCCAGAGGGCTTTGATAGTCTCCCCTCCCAAGGCGGGCAAAACGACTATGCTTAAGGGAATTGCCCACGCAATATGCGCCAACTACCCGCAGGCAAAGGTAATAGTATTGCTTATCGACGAGCGCCCCGAGGAAGTCACCGACATAACGCGTTCCGTGCCCGAAGCGGAGGTTATTTATTCCACCTTCGACAAGGGCGAAAGCCACCACGTGCACACCGCGGCCCTCACTCTCGACTACGCAAAGCGCACCGTGGAGACGGGCGACGACGTAATAATTCTCTTGGACAGCATAACCCGCCTTACCCGCGCCCATAATTCGCTTTGCAATTCGGGCAGAATACTCTCGGGCGGCCTCGACCCGCAGGCGCTCGTAGAACCCAAGCGCTTTTTCGGCGCGGCAAGGAATATCGAGGGCGGCGGCTCGCTTACGATAATCGCAACCGCTCTCGTCGATACGGGCAGCCGCCTCGACGACGTGATTTACGAAGAGTTTAAGTCCACCGGCAATATGGAGATAGTACTTTCGAGGGAGCTTGCCGAGCGCAGAATTTTCCCCGCTATGGACGTGCGCGCCTCGGGCGCGAGAAAGGAGGAGCTCCTTTTGAACGAGGACGAACTGAGAACGGGCGCCACCGTGCGCGGGCTGCTTGCGGGCAAGCTCGGAGAGGACGAACTGTTCAAAACCATGTTCTCTACGCAGGACAACGGTGAATTCTGCACCAAGGCCCAGGCCTTCTTCAAGGTGTATAATGGCAGATAATTCGATATTTATCGACAAGGTAAAAATAACGATAAAGGCGGGCGACGGCGGCGACGGGATGAACTCGTTTAAGGCCTATAAGGGCAAGCCCGCGTGCGGCCCCGACGGCGGCGACGGCGGCAAGGGAGGCGACGTATATATCGTTGCAGACCGCTCCCAAAATACTCTTTTGCCCTTCCGCTATCAGACCAAATACGTCGCGGAAAACGGCGAACGCGGGGGCACTAACCGGTGCTTCGGCAGGTCGGGCGGCGACGTGATAATCCACGTGCCGGCCGGCACTCTCGTAAAAGACGGGGAGAGCGGCGCCGTAATCTGCGATATGTTCTCGTCGGGCGAAAAAAAGCTTATTGCGGAGGGCGGCAGAGGCGGCAAGGGCAACGTGCGCTTCACCACCGCAAGGCGGCATGCGCCCAACTTCGCCCAAAAGGGTGAAAAGGTGGAGGCGCATACCGTCGTTTTGGAGCTTAAAGTCATCGCCGACGTGGGCATAATAGGCTTTCCCAACGTGGGCAAATCCACGCTGCTTTCTAAGATTTCCGCGGCCAAACCCAAAATCGCAAATTATCACTTCACTACCCTTTCGCCCAATCTCGGCGTCGTGAATTTCTACGACAACTCGTTCGTTGCGGCCGATATTCCGGGGCTGATCGAGGGGGCGGCGCAGGGAGCGGGCTTGGGGCACGACTTTTTGCGTCACATAGAGCGCACCAGAATGCTTCTCCACGTCGTCGATATTTCGGGCTGCGAGGGCAGGAACCCGACGGAGGACTTTATCAAGATAAACGCCGAGCTTAAGGAATATTCCGAAAAGCTGGCCGCCTTGCCGCAGATAGTCGCATTGAACAAGTGCGACGTGTGCGGCGCGGAGGAGAACGTACGGGCTTTCCGTAAAAAATTCGGTAAAAAGTACGAAATTTTCCCCATAACCGCCGTAAGCGGAGAGGGAACGGACGGGCTTATCGCCGCGATATGGAAAACGTTGTCGGCGCTTCCCGAGGCAAAACCGATAGAGGCCGGGGAGGACTTTGTCTACCGAAACGGCGGCAATCTCGGTTTCGAGATTTTCATCGACGAGAACGGCGCGTTCGTGGTCGTGGGCACTCTCGTAGATATGCTCTGCCGCAACGTCTCTCTGAGTGATTCGGAGTCCATGGCGTATTTTCAGAAAATTCTGCGTGAAAAGGGAGTTATCGCGGAATTGAAGAAGATGGGAGTAAAGGAGCGCGACACGGTAATAGTGGGCGACGTGGAGTTCGATTATATTCCCTAACGGAGCGAAAACGCCGTCCGGGTAACGGACGGCAGTGAAATAACAGGAAAAAAATTATGTTGACGAGTAAACAGAGAAGTAAATTGAAATCCCTCGCCGCCAATCTCGACCCCGTGGGACAGGTTGGCAAGGAGGGAATAGGCGAAAATATGCTTAAGAGCTTTTCCGATTGCCTCGAGGCGCGGGAGCTGATAAAGGTGAATATTCTCGAGAACGCGGACGGCGACCCCAAGATAATCGGTCGCGAGCTGGCGCAAAGGCTGAACGCCGAGTGCGTGATTGTCATAGGCCGCAAGGCCGTGCTCTACCGCCGCTCGCATAGAAAGGACTACGACCATATTCGCTTAGACTGAGCCTATTAACAGGCTGAACGCAGAGAGCGCCATAAGTATTGCCCCGCTCACCACGTAGTACACGGGGTATAGCGTAAAGAACGAGAACAGGAGCAGGGTCAGGCCGCTGAAAAACAGCGACGGGCACAGCTTTCTGTTGAAGCGCAGCTTCACCCGCTTGAAAAAGCTCTTCTTCTTTACTTCGCCCAGCGCGTATTTTTCGGGCAGCAGCTTTTTGTCCTTTAAAGTCGCGTAAATCTCGCCGACGGGGCCGACCTTAATGGAAAAATCTTCGGCAAGCGATAGGGCGTCGGGCGCGATATAATTACAAAAAATTTTCTTTTTTTTCGGGTTGTCGTCCCTGATTACGGAGGCGACGTCGTCGGAGGAGAGGGGCGACATTTTAAAGTTGAAATAGTAGGCCGTCTCGTCGTCCTCAAGCCCGTTACCCGCGGCATATGTGCCGTCTAACGCGTTTAAAAACAGCGTTTTTATCTGCGAGTGGCTGCACACCGAAAGGTGGAGTGAAAGGCTTTTTTTCTCGCTTTCGCCCAAGGAGAGCGCCGCCTTTTTGCGGCGACGTTTGCAAAGTGCGAAAAAGGCGATAACGCCTACCCCGAGCGACACGGCGGCGGCAACGGTTAGAGCTGCGGCGGCGGACGGAAAGAAAAAACGCGTTGCGGCAAAGCATACGAAGAACGTACACAATATTATAAAAACCAAATCGGAAAACAGTGCAAACGAAAACTTTTTCACGCTTTCGGTTATTGACCGGAATCGGACGAAATAAACGCATATGAGAATAGCTATATTGGGCGGAGCGTTCAATCCCGTTCACCGCGAACACGTGCACGTCGCACAGGCGGCAATAGAGGAATTGAAGCTGGACAAGTTGATAATAATGCCTACGGCGGTCAGTCCCCATAAGGGGGGCAAGCTGGACGCCGACTTCTGGCAACGCTTCGAAATGTGCCGTCTGGCATTTAAGGACCTGCCGCAGGCTGAGGTCTCTAACTACGAACTCACCCGCGGCGGCGTCTCCTATACCTATCTCACGTGCGAATATTTTTCCGCTTTGTACGAGGGTTCCAAACGCTATTTTATAATGGGCGAAGATATGCTTGAAAGCTTCCCCTCCTGGAAAAATCCCGCGCAGATAGTCAAGTATTTCACCCTTGCCGCCTGCGCGCGCTCGGGAGGCGAGGACTTCGGTTCCTGCGTGGAGCAGGTGGAAAACCTGTTCTCCGTAAAGGTTGCGAAAATTCCGTACGTGGGCGAAAAGGTAAGCTCCACACACATACGAACGCTGGCCGCCCTCGGGGAAGATTTCGGCGGGTATGTAAACGCCGACGTTTGTCAATATATCAAGGACAGGGGCATTTACCGTATTGAATACGCCGACCGCGTAAGGGGTATGCTCAAGCCCGAGAGGTGGGCGCATACCGTGCGGGTCGCGGCGCTGTGCGCGGAGAACGCTTCCCGTGCGGGGCTGGACGAGCGGCAGGCAATCACAATGGCGCTCTTGCACGACTGCGCCAAATATCTGCCCGCGGACAGTCCGCTGCTTTACGGGTTCACGCCGCCCGACGTTCCCGCGCCCGTCCTGCACCAATATACGGGCGCATACGTTGCCGAACACGTTTTCGGCGTTACCGACGGGCGGATTTTGGACGCCATACGCTACCACACCACGGGCAGGGAAAATATGACCGATGCCGAAAAGCTGTTATTTCTCGCCGATATGCTGGAGGAGGGCAGAACGTTCGAAGGAGTGGACGAGCTCCGCGAGGCCTTTAAAAGAGATATGGACGAGTGCCTGTATCTTTGCCTCGGACATCAGATAAAATATTTAAAGTCGCAGAAAATGCCTATTGACGGCTTGACCGAAAGGGCGTACAATTATATCGGAAAAGGGCGCGAATAATTTGCGCGCAGGGAGATAACAGATGGAAGAAAACAATATAACGGGGAAGGAAAAAACTCTCCTCGTCTGCAAGTATCTCAGCGAAAAAAAGGGCTATAATATAGTGTACATCGACGTGGAGAGCAAGTCGTCGCTGTGCGACTATTTCGTAATTTGCAGCGGGCGCAGCGCCGCGCAGGTAAAGTCGCTTGCGGAGAATTTAGAGGAGAAAATGGAAAAGATGCACGGCCTTGTTCCCCGCCGCGCCGAGGGCGTGCGGGAAGGCAGGTGGGCGGTGTTGGACTACAACGACGTTATCGTCCACGTATTCAACGACGAGACGCGCGACTTCTACCGTCTCGAACGCCTTTGGGAGGACGGAAAAAACCTCACCTCGTACGAGGAGTAGTTTTCACTTTTTAAACTCTATTTCCTTGGGTTGGGAGTAGGTGGACTTGCGCGCCCGCTTCTTTTCCACTATATAATATACGGGCTCGCTCTTTGGCGGAGCGGGTTCGTTCTTGGGTTTCTTCTTGGTGCTTAGAAAGCCCACGATCGCAAGCTTAATCAGGTGCACTAAGATAAAGGAGATAAAAAAGGTAAGTATTACATACAATAATCCGGTTAAAGCCATACGCATATTTTAAGGGTTGGCACGCGGAAAATATTGTAAATTTTTAATTGTTTAGGTGATTTTATGCAGGAAATGAAGACTTCACCTACTAATGACGAAGAACAGTACAGGCAGTATAAGCGCTTAAGAAGAATGGAAGAGGCAAGGGCGAGCGTCTCCAAAATCGAGTGCGACTGCCTGTCTCTTTTTATGAACAGGGCAAGCTTAAGGCAGGCGTGCAATACGGCTAACGAGCTGCGCCTCGGCGCCGTGGTAACCTTTCCCTCGCTGATAAAGCAGTGCGTGACCTACCTCGGCAACGACCCGCAGGTCGCTCTAATCGCCTCCGTTTCACACCCCGACGGCGGCGAAACGACCGAGGTCAAGGCGGCGGCCGTAAAGCGCGCGGTCAAGGACGGTGTGGACGAGGTTGAAGTCGCGGCGCCGGTCGCATATATCCGCGACGGTAATTGGGCCTATTTCAAAAAAGAGTGCAAAAAACTGAAAAAGGCCGCAAAAGCGCGGGCCTTGAGGATTGTTCTGGATTGCAACGTCTTAAACGAAAAGGACGCCCTCAAAGCGGCCGTCGTCGCGGCCGAGGCCGGCGTAAACTGCATAAGGCTTAACGGCGCGGCCGGAGAGTTCGTGACCAAGCTGAAAACGGCGCTCAAGGGCAAATGCCTTATAAAATGCGACGGCGCTACTACGCCGGCATCGTTTGCCAATCTCTGCGTGTTGGGCGCCGACACCGTTTCTTGCGTGTCCGCGTGCGAGTTGGCCTCCTTTCTCCTGAACGAGGCCGAAACCGGCGTGTAGTAAGTTACCTTACCAGAACTAAGTTTTCTCTGGCGCGGGTGATTGCCGTATACAACCAGCGGTTTCTGTCCTCTTTAAAGGCGAAGCCCTCGTCGAATACGACTACGTTGTTGAATTCCGAGCCCTGCGCCTTGTGGCAGGAAATGGCGTAACCGAACTCGAATCTGTTTAAGGTGAACACGCCCGTCGCCTCGCCGTTGTCGTCGAATTTGGCAAAGGTGTCGCCGTGCTTGTAGCGGTAGGCGCCGTTTTCGAAAATGCCCGTATCAAAGGGCAGGGCGTCGGGGCAGACGTCGTCCAAAAAGTCGGGCTTGAACTGTATAAATCCCATGCCGCGCTCCGCGTCGTAAAAGGGGTCGTACGCCGTGCCGATTATGCCGTTTACAAGGTTGAACCGCATTTCGCCGTCGATGAACTGCTCCCAATTATTCAGCGTGCAAATAAGCTTTTCGCCGTTTTCCGGCAGGCCGCCAAGACCCTTGGCGGCCCTTATTTCGTCGTTCAGGCGGCACCTCGTCTTGTTCAGGCCGCATATAATCTGGTCGCACCGCGATAAAAGGCCCTGTCTTTTCACGCCCGAAAACGTCCTGCCGTAGACAACCAGCGCACGCTTTCCGTAATTGCCGAATGGTATCGGAACGCCCTCGCGCGCCATTTGGGAAAGCCGTATTATGGGGTTGTCCTGCTGTTGGCGCACAATCTGCGTCAATGTGTGGTCGGGCTGCTTTAAAAAGGAATTGAAGCCCTCTACGGGCGGCAGCTGCGCGTTGTCGCCGCACAAAAGCACCTTTACGCCGAAGTTGAGTATGTCGGCAAGCACGTCGTCAGACACCATCGAAGCCTCGTCCAAAACGATAAGCTTAATAGACTTGTCGATTGCTTCCCTGCGGCGGAAAATCAGCTTTTCCACCTTGATTGTTTTGCCGTTGACCTCGACGTCCTGAGTGACGGTTTGCGATTGATAAATCAGACGGTGCACCGTGCACGCCGAAACGCCGTTTTTTATCAGCACCGTAGCGGCCTTGCCGGTCGGCGTCACGAACGCCGCGGTGGCGGTGTCGTCCAGCCCCAAGCTGTCTAAAACGGTGTGCTTCAAAAGGGCGGTCTTACCCGTGCCTGCAAAGCCCGTAAGTACGAATACCTGCCGCGTGCCGCTATAAAACCATTCGCAAATTTTTTTGTCCGCCGCTTTTTGGTCGGGGTTCAAAGCTATCATAAATATATAATATCATAATACCCCGCCTCACGCAAATTATATTTAGCGGTTTTCGCCGATAAAGAAAGGGGCGTATGGGGATATGCGGTTGCCATACTGCTTATATTTTATTGATTGTTGTCAATCATTATAAAAAGCGCATTTCAGATAACATTTTGTAGAAGTTTTGTAGAAGCCGATTTACTTTGAATGGAAAAAATGCTATAATTTGAATATGATAAAAATATTTTGGGACAAAGATAATATTGCTTTTATAGGTAATCAGATAAATTCTGCGGAACATTCGCATTGCGTTTTGCAGGTCTTTTTGAGCTTGGACGAACCCTTACAAATTACAGTCAACAATCTGACTGTTACGGGAAAGTGTATCGTTGTTAATAAAAACGTTAAGCATACGTTTTCTTGCAATGGTGATATTCGTTTGTCAACTCTAATAGAGCCAACTTCGAGTTTTGCGTATGGCTTGCTTTCCAAAATGAACGGCGATTATTTTATTTGCGATAATGAAAATATTAAACTTTTACAGCAAAAAGCTGCCAACCTCATTAACACCGTAAATCAAAATGAATATATCTCATTTGTTAATGATTTTGCCGAATATTTAGGAGTTGAAAGGCAAACAAAAGTATTGGACGAACGAATAAATCAATTTTTGGGAATATTGCAAAATTGCGACCCCTACGACCACACAATAGACGGTTTTGCAAAAAGCGTTTCTTTATCTTCAAGTCGTTTATCCCATTTGTTCCGTGAACAAATAGGCGTACCGTTAAAAAGTTATATTCTATTTCACCAACTTGAAAAAGCGTTTACGGCATTATTAAACGGGAAAAATATAACCGATGCCGCAATGCTCGCGGGATTTGACAGCCCGTCGCATTTTGCGGCAACAGTTAAAAAATGGATGGGTATGCCTGTAAGCACATCAATTAAAGATAGCGAATTTTTGAAAGTTTTTATTTGAGCTAAATATTATAATCAAAGTATCTATTAAGGTAG
>CAZELQ010000031.1:0-11264 GCA_964513195.1 uncultured Clostridia bacterium
ATTATTTTATAAACAGAAGCCGCGCGCGAAAAAATTTCGCGCGCGGCTTAATTTAATTCCCGATCCGGTTACTCTTCTCTTGCTTGGGTCATCTCGCGCAAGAATTCGTCCATTTCCGACTTTTCCTTAAAGTTGGCGATAAACATAGTGTCGCCCATTGCGGCGGACAGCGCGCGCGGCACCCTGCCTATTATTTTGAGGTTGTCGCGGAACTTGTCGCGGATGTCCTGTTCGCGGTAGACGAAATGCTTGTAGTCGCGTCTGCCGACGAACGCGCAGTAATATCTGTCGCCCGCGGTCAGCTCGGTCTTGTCGAAAGCAACCATATCCGCCCAGATTTTATAGACGTCGGTGGAGTTGGCGAAATTCATCATATCGGGCGATATGCCGCCGGAGGGGCGCATATTTACCTCCAAAGCGACGACTTCGCCCTTTTTACCTATATGCTGGTCGCGCGTAAGGCGGAAAAACTCGAAGTGGACGAAGCGGCTCTTTACGCCGAAAGCCTTTACCGTCTTTCTGCCCGCCTCGCGGACGTCGTCGAACGGCTCGTTCAGTATATAGAATATGGAATTGTCGTTGGTGTTCACCACGTCCATAAGCGAGAAAGGCGTAACGTTGCCCGTCTCGAATAAGGGGCGGCCTTTGCTGTCTATCACGGCGTCGTAGGAATTTATCTCGGCCTCTATATATTCTTCCATTATATATTGAACGGGAAGTTTGTACGAGAAAAACTCTTTCAGCTCGCCGTCGTTTGAAATTTTATGCGTATCGTTAGCGCCCACGCCGTTGTCGGGCTTGACTATGACGGGGTAACCCACCTCGCGTATGAATTTTTCGCACTCCCCGAGGCTGTCGGCTATGCAGTACCTTGCCGTCTTTATGCCCGCCTTTTTGTAAAATTCTTTCATCAGCGACTTGTATTTTACTTTGGGCATATCGTCGACGTGGAAGCCCGTGGTTATATTGAAGTCGGTGCGCAGCATTGCGTCGCGCTCCAGCCAATACTCGTTGTTGCTTTCAAGCCAATCTATCTTGCCGTAGCGGAAGGAAAAGAACGCGACCGCGCGGAATACCTCCCCGTAATCTTCCAGAGAGGGAACCTTGTAATACTCGGTAAGGCTTGCCTTTAATTCGTTGGGCAGCAGGAAATATTCGCTGTCGCCGATACCCAAGACGTTAAAGCCGTTATATTTGAGCTCGCGGCAAAAACGCCAATAATTTTCGGGAAAGTTGGGTGAAATAAATACAAAATTTTTCATAAGATGCTCCTTTTTAAATCCGCTCCGCGTCGGCTCGCGGATTTAAATTTATAGCCCGAGGGTCATCATAAAGAACGGAATCTCCCTTTCCCAGCTCGCCTCGGAGTGAGTGCCGTCGGGTACGATGCGCGCCGTTACGGCAACGCCCTTCTCGCACAATATTTTATATACCTCGCCGAACAGTTTTTTCTGCGGCGAATGGTTTTTGAATTCTTTGGTGCCGTAATCGGTGAAAAGCACCGCGCTCCGTCTGAAAGCGCCGTTTTTTATAAAGTCGGGCACTTCGCCGTCCTGAACCCACAGGCTGGGAGAAAGCGCCGCGCCGCCTCCGAAATATTTGCCGTACTTCGCCAGCGCGTAAAGGGTCATCAGTCCGCCCATCGAGCTGCCCGCGATAAAGGTGTTTTTTCTGTCGGGCAGGGTGCGGAAATTTTCGTCTATTTCGGGTTTGAAGCAGGCCGTGAGCCAATCCATATAGCTCTTCCCGCGCCCGACAATCCTCCGCCCGTGAAAGGTAAAGCCGACGGGCGAATATTCGGAAAGTCTGCCGTCTCCCTCGTGATTGCACTCGACCGCGGCGATTATGACCGGCGTCGCGGTGCGGTCAAGATAGCTTTCCAACCCCCAGCTCTTGCCGAAGGTGGCCTCCCCGTCGCTGAACAGGTTGTGCCCGTCGAACATATAAATTACGGGGTAGCGCTCATCGGTCTCTTCGTACCCCACGGGCAGATAGACGTATGCCGTGCGCTCCTTCCCGCCCGTCAGCGCGGGAATGGTTATCTCGCTTCTTATAACCATATCAGCCTATATGCTCCCCCAAAAACTGCGCAAGGTCCTCGAACAGTTGGGGCGCGCATAAGTCGTTGACAATCTCGTGACGGCAACCTTTATACAGCATAACGTCGGCCGTCTTGCCGTATTTTATCAGCTTTTTGTACAGCTTCTCCACGCCCTTGCCGTAGCTGCCGACGGGGTCGTCTCCGCCCGAGGCCAGAAAGAGGGGCAGCCCGTCGGGTACGGCCTTTACGGTCTTGCCCGAGCACGCCGCGCCCACTATGGAAAACAGTCCGTAAAAGGCGTTGCAGGTAAAGGGCACGCCGCACAGAGGGTCGGCAATGTACGCGTCCACGTTGCGGGGGTCGGCGGACAACCAATCGAACTCCGTCCTGCCCTCGAACTTCTTATTGTAGGAACCGAATGTGAGGTTGTTTATAAGCTTACTGCGGTGGCGCCAACCCTTGAACAGGGCGACGAGACGGCAGGCAAGCTTACCCGTACCCGTGGCGATTTTCGGCATAAAGCCCGTACCCATAATGATTGCGCCCGCAAGCTCTCCGCCGTACAGCGAAATGTATTTGCGGCAGAAGAACGAGCCCATTGAGTGGCCCATAACGAAGTAGGGAAGCCCCTCGCTCTTCTTTTTCATTATCTCGGTAAGCCCGCGAATATCGGCGAGCACAGTCGCATAGCCCTTTTTGTCGGCAAAATAGCCCAGATTTTTCTCGTCGGTCACCGACTTGCCGTGACCCAAATGGTCCTCGGCGCAGACGGTTATTCCCTGCGCGCAGAGATATTCGGCAAGGGGCGAATACCTTGCCGCGTACTCCGCCATACCGTGTATTATCTGTAAAACGGCCTTGGGCTGTTCGGCCTGCCATATACAGGCGTGAACGGTCGTCTTTTCATCTTTCGAAGGGTAATAAATTTCCTGCATTTAATCACCTCAAAAGTATTATACCACCGTAATACGAATAAATCAACGATAATTTCATTTCTTGAAAACCAGCTTTTTCACGCCCTTGAAAAAGTGCCCGTTGCAGGCGAGAATAAAACCGTCGGCCTGCGCCGCGTTCAGATTCATGAACTGCATAAGGGAGCGCACGCTCACCCAACTGAGAATATTGGCCTTGACCCTGTCCTTTGAGCGGGCGCTTATCTTGGCGATAAGCCCGAATACTTTGCCCACGATTCCCTTTGCGTGTGTCAGTTCGCGCACGTTGGTATCTAACGTGACTATCACCCTGCCCTTCGCCTTTTCAAACGGCATAGGGTCGGTAATATGGGAATTGTAATATTCCCCGAAGGTCTGCGCCGCCCCGCAGTCGGTCGCGGCGAAACAGCCCTCGGGCAGATTGCCGCCGTTTATTTCGAGCTCGCCGTAGAAAAGCACGCTTGCGGCGTTCTCCCCGAGCGATATCTCGTAGACGCCGCCCGCCTCGAAGCGGTGCGACACGGCGTTCCAAGTCCTGAAAGTATACGCGTCGTATGGCAGGAACGCCTCGACGCTCTCCCCGGCTTTAAGGTGGAACTTTTTGAACAGTTTGAGTTCCGCGGGGGAAACGGCAAGATTTTTTCTGGGAGCGCGGACGTAGATTTGCGCAACCGTCGCCCCGTCCGCCCCGCCGATATTTTTCACCTTAAAGCGCACGCCGTCACTGCCGACGGAAAAATCCGAATAGAGGAAATCCGTGTACGATAGGCCGAAGCCGAACGGATACTTTACGGGCACGCCCGCCGCGCCGTAATACTTATAGCCTACGAAAATTCCCTCCGCGTGGTCGCACTTATAGGGGGAAACGGAATACTCAGGCTGCGAGGGCACGTCGCCGAGGCTATGCGGAAAGCTCTCCGCAAGACGGCCCGACGGATTGACCTTACCCGTGAGCACGTCGGCTACGGCCCTGCCGCCGCTCTGCCCCGCAAGGTGGGCGAGAAGCAGGGCGTCGGCGTCCGCATCCCAATCGGTGTTTACCGCGCTCCCGCAGGAGAGAACCACGACGATTTTTCTGTTCAGCGCCGCCAAAACGCGCAGAAGATAGGTCTGGTTTTCGTTGATATTTATATCGCTGCGGTCGCAGCCCTCGCACTCTCTGCCCTCGTTCAGCCCCAAACAGAGGACGATTGTATCGGCCCTGACGGCGAGCTTTACGGCTCTTTGCACGAGTCGGGCGCTCTTTCCTCCCTTTCTCTTAAAGCCCCTTTCATAGCCCACGAAGGTCAATCCCGAATTTTCGATTGCCCCCTTTATATTGTCCAACGAAGTCGGTACGACCTGCGACGACCCCGCGCCCTGATAGCGCGGATTCTCCGCGAAGTCGCCTATCACGGCCACTCTCTCGCCGTTCTTTAAGGGCAGCGCACCGTTCTCGTTTTTCAACAGCACCATACACTGCGCCGCAACCTCGGCCGCAAAGTCGGAATGTGCGGCTTTATCGAAGGGCTTCTTTTCCGTCTTTTCGGCGCCGCGGGCAAAGGCGGCAAGGCGGCGCACGCTCTCGTCGACCTGTTTCTCGTCAAGCCCGCCGCACTTCACGGCCTCTACAATCTCCCCCGCCGAAAATTTACATTCGGGCATCTCCAAATCGGCGCCGGCCTTTACGGCTTTCACTGCGTCGTGGCTTCCGCCCCAATCGGAAACGACGAGGCCGTTAAAGCCCCACTCTCCCCGCAGTACGCCGCGCAAAAGCTCCGGGTTTTGGTTGCAGTATTCGCCGTTCAGCTTGTTGTAGGCCGTCATCACCGCGCCGGCGCGCCCCTCTTTTACGGCTATTTCGAACCCCGTCAGATAGGTTTCGCGCAGGGTAGCCTCGTCTATGCGGCTGTCGTAATACATACGGGAATATTCCCTGCCGTTTGCGGCAAAATGCTTTATGCAGGCGGTCACGCCGTTTTGCTGTATGCCCCGAACCATGGCTGCCGCCATCTTGCCGGATAGGTAGCAATCCTCCGAAAAATATTCGAAATTCCTGCCGCAGAGAGGATTGCGCTTGACGTTCAACCCCGGGCCCAATACCATGGAAACGCCGAACGACGCCGCCTCCTCCCCGAGCGCCTTGCCCGTCTCGGCCGCAAGCTCCTCGTCAAAGGAACACGCAAGCGCGGACGCCGTGGGGAAACACGTCGCCGGCAACGAGCCGCCCATACCGAGATTGCTCGGCCGCTTAATCTGCACGCGCATACCGTGCGGCCCGTCGGAAACCTTTCTTGCGGACAGGCCGATTGCGGCACATTCTTTGGTGGACCAGAAGCCGTCGCCCGTCAAAAGAGCCGCCTTTACCTCTATATCAAGCTGTCTTATGCCGTCTTTTTCATTCATAGCAATAATATATTAGCACGCCGCCGCGCATTTTGCAACCGCAGAACGAAATTTTTTATCGGACCGCATTGCATAATTATTCGCATAAACGACCTATTTTTATGAATATTTATGAAAAAATTTATAAAATTGCTTGACAGCGCCCTTTAAAGCGTATTATAATTCACGCAATATACCAAAAAATTCAACCGCGCAGGCGAAAGGAGAAAAACAAGATGAAAGACGTACCGTACAAAGTGTATTTAAGCGAAGAGGAACTGCCTGCAAGGTGGCTCAACATAAAGGCGTTCATGAAGGACAAACCCGAACCGCTTATCAACCCCGCCACTAAGAAACCTATGACCAAGGAAGAGCTTTCGCAGGTGTTCTGCGAAGAGCTTGCCGGACAGGAACTGAACGACAAAGACGAGTATATAGACATACCCGAACCCATAACGGACTTTTACAAGCTTTACAGACCAAGCCCGCTGGTGAGGGCGTACGGGCTGGAAAAGTATTTGGACACCCCCGCCGAAATCTACTACAAATTCGAGGGCAACAACACCTCGGGAAGCCATAAATTAAACTCTGCCGCGGCGCAGATTTACTACGCCAAAAAGCAGGGTCTGAAAGCCGTTACCACCGAAACGGGCGCGGGGCAGTGGGGCACGGCGCTCGCAATGGCGGGCGCATACTTCGGCATGGCAGTAAAGGTTTATATGGTTAAGGTCAGCTACGAGCAAAAGCCCTTCCGCCGCAACGTTATGAACGTATACGGCGCGGACGTAGTGGCCTCCCCCTCGGATACGACCAACGCCGGCAGGGCGATATTAAAGGCGCACCCCGGCACCGACGGCTCGCTCGGCTGCGCCATTTCCGAAGCCGTCGAAGCGGCCGTAACCGACCCCGACCACGCCACGCGCTACGTCCTCGGCTCGGTGCTCGACCAAGTGCTTCTCCACCAATCGGTGATAGGTCTCGAAACCAAGACGGCGCTCGACAAGATAGGCAGAAAGGCAGATATAATTATAGGCTGCGCGGGCGGCGGCTCCAACCTCGGCGGACTTATCGCCCCGTTCATAGCGGAAAAGCTGCAGGGCAAGGCCGACCCCGAAATAATAGCCATAGAGCCCGCAAGCTGCCCCTCGTTGACGCGCGGAAGATATATGTACGACTTCGCCGACACGGGCAAAATCTGTCCGCAGGCCAAGATGTACACGCTCGGCTGCGACTTCATTCCCAGCCCCAACCACGCGGGCGGTCTGAGATATCACGGTATGAGCCCCATACTTTCCAAGCTGTACGACGACAAGCTGATGAAAGCGAAGAGCTATACCCAAAGCGAGGTATTCGAAGCGGCGGTCACCTTTGCCCGCATAGAGGGCACTCTCCCCGCACCCGAATCCTCGCACGCAATCAAGGGCGCGCTCGACGCGGCTCTCGAATGTAAAAAGAGAGGGGAAAAGAAAGTTATCGTCTTCGGCCTTACGGGCACGGGCTACTTCGACATGAAAGCCTACGACGAATACCTTTCGGGCAGAATGACCGACTATATTCCCACCGACGCGGAAATAGGCCGATGATTTTGCGGCCGCTTCGGGGCTTCTTCGTGAAGCCCTTTTCTTTTATTAAAAATAACTATTTTCGTTTTAACCATTTACTTTACGATAATTGTGTGCTATAATATATTGGCTGCGGTATGTATCGCGGCAACGGGGGAATAAAACAAATGCGCGTTTACAGTCTTTTATATAAAAACGACCGCAGCCTGAAAGCGTATATTCAGAATAACCGTCTGAAAGAAAAAAAATATTTTATAATAATTCACTCCGACGCGCTCCTGCGCGGGGACATGTGCGGCCTTATAGCCTTTTTGGGGGAGCTTATGCCCGCTTCGGAAATAATCGGTTGCAGCGTAGGCGGCGTAATTTTTAAGGGCAAAAGTCTGGAAAACCAAACTCTCATATCGTTTATCGACGACATCGGTTTGGAGATGATTTCCGCCTCCGCTTCCCTTTTGGAAGACGGAAAATTCAAGACGCCGTCGCGTCTCGCCGACGAGATATGCGAAAAAATCGGCGGCATCGACGACAGCTTTTTGTTTGCCTTTTATTCTCCGTCCTACCCCCGCCCCTCGAAGTTCGTCGACGAACTTAACAAGCGCGGAAGCAATTTCAAAATGGCGGGCGGCGGCGCATATTCGCCCGTCGACGACCTCTCCAAAGCCAAAGCGTACGTAATTCACGGCGGCACCGCGGAAGAGGACGCGCTGGTCGTAGGCAAACTTAAAGGCTCGACGCTGTTCCGCACGCAGGTCACCGCTACGGGCATACAGTCGATAGGCAGAACGTACACGGTCACGAATTCGGACGGACACCGCCTTATAGAAGTGGACGGCACGCCCGCAAAAAAATGGTTCAATCACCTCGTGGGCGAGGAGAATCTCAAAAAGAATCCCAACATAACCGATTCCCTGCCAATAGTCAGGAAGAAGAACGAACGCCTCGGGCTGAACATAGCCTATGAAAACGACGCGTTTACGGGCAAACCGCTGGGCGACGACCTGTTTTTGTACGACGAGGCCGCCGTCGGAGAGGAGATAACCGCAGGCTATATAGACCCCAACCTATCGCGGCAGGCAATGAAAGAATTCTGCGAAGTCATTGCCGGAAACCCCTCCGAGGCGCTGTTCGCATATAGCTGTATGACGAGGAGATTTATTCTGCACAACTGTGCGCAGTGGGAGCTTCGGCCGTTTATGGCTACGCAGATAACCGGCGCGTTCATGGCGGGCGAGCTCGTATGGGACGGCGAGAGGAGCAATTATTCCAACTCCGCCTTTACCGTCGCCTCTCTGTCGGAAAATCCCGCGGCCACCGTCAACCTCAACGTAAGCGCCTTGGAGGATTGCGGCAACATCCAGTTCGACAATCTTCCCTTGGTCAACTACATATTCTCCACAGCCAATTCCGAACTGAAAAACGAAATCCGCGAGAGCCGGCAGAAATTTACCAAACAGCTCATATTCGACGCCGATTCGGGATTGCCCAACCTCACCAAATTCGTCTACGACGACGAAACCGAAAAATTCAACGCCGTATGTCTGCTCTCCCTGAAAAACGAGAGCATAATCAAAGTCTTTCTGAATAAGGAGCTTTACCTAAGCTATATAAACGGTATGGTTAAAGGCTGTAAAAAGGTTTTGGGCGGGGATTGCAACGTTTATCTTTACAACGAGCTGGCCGTCCTGATTGCGGAGAACACGTCCGACCGCGACGGCTTCGTACAAAAAATCAAGGCCCTTAAAGACGAGCTCTGTGCCATGAAGTACGACAACTACGAGCCAATCTTCGAAACGAGCATAGCGTTCGGCAACGAGGGCATACTGAAAAAGGTCGAAAAAGCCTACTTCAACCTGCATAAGTCCAATGACGATTCGCTCGTATATTACGACGAGGAGTCGGTAAGCGACTTTAACCGCGAAGTGCGGATGCTGCAGATAATAAACGACGCCATCTCCTACAACCGCGTCATACCCTACTATCAGGGCATATACAACAACACGGATAACCGCATAGAGATATGCGAGGCGCTTATGCGTATAGCCGACGCCGACGGCAAGATATACTATCCCAACGACTTCCTGCCCGTCGCAAAGGAATACAGGCTGTACGACAGGCTGTCAAAGATGATGATAGAGAGCGTATTCGCCGAGTCCGCCGAACACGGCTTCGCCGTGAGCATTAACCTCAACGTGCGCGACATATACAACCACGACCTGCTGAAAGTTATTTTCGATAATCTCGAGTCCTCCGACCACCCCGAAAGATTTATCTTCGAAATCGTCGAGGGCGAGGAGATAACCGACTACGAATATCTGCGCGAATTCACCAACAGGATACACTCTTACGGCGGCAAGATTGCCATAGACGACTTCGGGTCGGGCTACAGTAATCTTCTGCACGTACTGCGAATAGATATCGACTACCTGAAAATCACGGGCGAAATCGTAAAAGACATTTGCAAAGACGACAGCTGTCAGGACTTCGTAAGCATGCTTGCCAATTGGGCGAACACGCGCGACAAAAAAGTCATAGCCGAGTACGTCGAAAACGAGGAGATACAAAAGGCGCTTTTAAAGAACAACGTCACCTACTCGCAGGGCTATCTGTTCTCCAAACCGCACAAACTGTCAAAATAATTTATAAGCGCGGCGCAACGCCGCGCTTTTTATTTTGCGGAAATTAACGCCCCTCGGCGTTACTTTCGTCATGCGCGCGCATAAAAAATATAAACGCCGTTTCACTTGACCTTTGAAAAGCAAAGTAATATACTTTTAATCGACATTAAACCTAATGGGCGGTAATTTATGAAACACATCGACGTTAAAAAAATTGCGACAAACCCCGAAGAGTACTTCGACAAAAAAGTAACCGTATGCGGCTGGATCCGCTCCTTCCGCGACAGCAAGAATATGGCGTTTATGGCGCTCAACGACGGCACCACGCTGGGCCACCTGCAGGTGGTAATAAACAAGGCGGCCCTGCCCGCGCCCGAAGACGGCGCAACGAGGCTGGGCAGCTCGGTCAAGGTCGTGGGAACGGCCGTTAAATCGATGAACGCCAATCAGGCGATTGAGGTCAACGCGGAGAGCGTGACCCTGCTCGGCGACTGCCCCTTGGACTACCCCATTCAGAAAGCCAAGACCTCTCTCGACTATCTGCGCACCCTGCCCCACCTGCGCGTGCGCACCAACACCTTCAACGCGATTTTCAGAATAAGAAGCAAGATTTCCTACGCCATACACCGCTACTTTCAGGAACGCGACTACCTCTACGTCCACACCCCCATCATCACGGGCAGCGACTGCGAGGGCGCAGGCAAGATTTTTCAGGTAACCACCGTCGGTTTCGACCCCTCCGTCAAGACGGTTGAGGAATATAACGCAAAGGATTTCTTCGGCCGGAGCGCGGGCCTCACCGTTTCGGGGCAACTCGAGGGCGAGGTAATGGCGCTTGCGTTCGGCAAGATTTATACTTTCGGCCCCACCTTCAGGGCGGAAAATTCCAACACCACCCGCCACGCGGCGGAATTCTGGCAAATCGAGCCGGAGGTTGCATTTGCCGAGCTCGGCGACATTATCGAGATTGCCACCGAATTTATCAAATATATCATAAAGGCCGTTCTTGACGAGTGCCCCGCCGAGATTGCCATGCTCGAAAGGTTCTACGAAAAAGGACTCAGGGACAAGCTCCAAAAAGTCGTGGACGACGAGTTCGTCACCGTGGAATATTCAGAGGCAATCGAGATACTCAAAAAGAGCGGCAAGGATTTCGTCTACCCCGTCGAATGGGGGCTCGATTTACAGACCGAGCACGAGAGATATCTTACCGACGTCGTCTATAACCGGCCCGTGTTCGTCGTAAATTACCCCAAGGACATCAAGTCGTTCTATATGAAGCAGAACCCCGACGGTAAGACGGTTGCCGCCACCGACCTTTTGGTGCCCGGCGTAGGCGAAATAATCGGCTGTAGCGAGCGCGAGGCCGACAGCGCCAAGCTTTTAAAGGCAATTGAAGAGCGCGGAATGAAGATGAGCGACTACGAAAACTATATGGATTTGAGGAAGTTCGGCTCCGTACCCCACTCGGGCTTCGGACTCGGGCTCGAGCGTATTCTTATGTACGTCACGGGTATGGGCAATATACGCGACACTATCGCCTACCCCCGCGCCAAAGACGAATTGAGATAACAATTTAAAAAGATTTTGTTTAACCGCCGTTAAATTGCTTGTAATTCGCCGCCGAATAGGCTATAATAAGCAAGAATTTAAAACACGGGGCACCTCTGCCCCGTTATGTATTGGGGTGTCGCCAAGCGGTAAGGCAACGGACTCTGACTCCGTCATTCGTTGGTTCAAATCCAGC
>CAZELQ010000032.1:0-11207 GCA_964513195.1 uncultured Clostridia bacterium
TAGCCCGTTTTAAGCCAAAAAAAGCAAAAAACAGGCTATGGCAGGGGAGACGCGATTCGAACACGCAACCGACGGTTTTGGAGACCGCGACTCTACCGTTGAGCTACTCCCCTAAATTTAACGAAGCTTATTATATAATATAAGATTTTTTAAGTCAACTATTTTTTTGGAGAACTATTATGAAAAAGCAGTACAAACTCGGCGTCATCGGCTGCGGTTTTATGGCTAACGCGATATTAACGGGCGTTGTAGAAAACGAGTTTTTGCGCGGCAAAAAGATTTTGGTAAGCGATACGAGCAGAGCTAAGCTGGAGGAGATTTCCGAAAATCTCGGCGTGGACGTCACGTTAAGCAACAGGCAAGTAGCCGAAAGCTGTGAATTTTTACTATTTGCGGTAAAGCCTCAGAATTTCGCGCAGGTTGCCGAGGACTTAAAGAGTGTGAACCACGAAAAGGTTATAAGCATAATGGCCGGCGTAAAGAAAGAGACCGTAAAAAATTCTCTCGGCGTCGGTCTTACCAAAGTGGCGCGTTGTATGCCAAATCTTCCCTGTTCGATAGGTTACGGTATGATAGGGGTTGATATGTCCGATTTCAATAAAAATACCGACGATACCGACTTTATCACCAACCTTTTCGGTTGCCTCGGGCAGGTTCTGAGCATAAGCGAAGACAAGATGGACGCGGTAACGGGCATAAGCGGCAGCGGGCCTGCCTACGTTTTCGTGTTTATCGACGCGCTCATCGCCGCAGGAGTGGAGAACGGACTGACGGCGGACGAAGCTAAGCTTTTGGCCGTACAGACCGTGCTCGGCAGCGCCGGTATGGTAATGGAGGCCGATAAGCCTATGTCGGAGCTCATTACGGGTGTGTGCAGCAAGGGCGGAACGACGATAGAGGCGATAAAGGTTTTCGAAGAAAAGAATTTCCGCGGCATAGTTTCCGACGCGGTAACCGCCTGCGTAAAGCGTTCGAGAGAGCTGTCCGACAAATGAAAAAGGTTACGCTTTACACCGACGGCGCTTGTTCGGGCAACCCCGGTACGGGCGGTTGGGGCGCCGTGCTTATGTACAACGGCTACGAAAAACAGATATCCGGAGCGGAGGAGTCGACGACAAATAACCGTATGGAGATTTTTGCGGTTATTTGCGGGCTTGAATGTCTTAAAGAACCCTGCGAGGTGACGGTTTACAGCGACTCGGCATATACCGTAAACGCTTTTGCCGAGGGGTGGATTTATTCTTGGGCCCGTGACGGATGGAAAAAAGCGGACGGTAAACAGGTATTGAATTGCGACCTCTGGCAAAGGCTCTGGAATTTAACGCAGATTCATAGGGTTGAATTTATAAAGGTTAAGGGCCATGCCGATAACGAGTACAATAATTTGTGCGATAAACTTGCGACCACGGCCATAAAAAACTTTAAAACAGCATAATTGCCGTTCATAATACCATAATAATATAGTGATGGTAAAGAACGGAAAAAAGTACAAAAGCGCCTTAAAAGTTGCGGTTAACGTATTGACCGCGGTTTTTTGCGCTTTTTTCTTTTTCCTTTTTGCGGCCTACGGTTATACCTATAAGGGACTGCCGTTCATCGCGAAGCACTTCACCTTTCTCTTATGGACTACGGGAATACTTACCGCAACGCTCTTGATTCTATACGTGGCGTTCTATATTTTCGGGAAGAAAGCGGCTTACCGTCTTATTTTGTGCACGCTGGTCTGTCTTGATATCGTTGCCGTAGTATTTTTCGTGTTGAGCGCGACGGGCATAATAAATAAAATTACGAGCATAAGCGCTCTGCGCGATTATATCGAGAGCTTCGGCGCGACAGCCGTGCTTATTTTCATTTTGTTTCAGTTTCTGCAAGTGGTGGTGCTGCCTATACCCGGGTCGGTTTCGGTCGGCGTAGGCGTTGCGCTGTTCGGACCGCTGCGGGCTTTTATATTCAGTTTTATCGGTATACTGCTCGGGTCTGTTCTGGCCTTTTTTATCGGCAGGGTGATAGGCTATAAGGCCGTTTGCTGGATTGTCGGCAAGGAAGATCTGGACAAATGGTTGAAAAAAATCAGGGGCAAAGATTATCTTATTCTATCTATCATGTTCCTGCTGCCGCTGTTTCCCGACGACGTTTTATGCTTTGTTGCCGGACTTTCTTCAATGACTTGGCTGTACTTTCTGGTTATGATAGTCATAACCCGGGCGATATCGGTTTCCACAACCTCGTTCTCCCTCGATTTAATACCGTTTAACACTTGGTGGGGAATATTGATATGGGCGACCTTGGCGGCAGCGGTCGGGCTGGCCTTTTGGTTTGTATGCAAGTATTCCGACCGTATCGACGCGTTTATCAAAAGTAAATTCAAAATTAAAAAAACCGAACGGAAATCAAAAAAATAGCTCCTTGCCGACAGACGGTTTTCCATATAAAAACGCGGACTGGTTTTTGATAAAAATCTGCTTGAAAATCAGTTGATTTTTTTATGTTCAATTGATAAAATTATATAGGAAAAATTTGTCGTTTGGAGTATAAGAAGTGGACAAAATCAAACTCTTGCAGGAAAGAAGACAAAGACTGTTGGATTCCGGTAAAGCGATTCGTGCAGACATCGATTCGCTAATCGACCAAAACAGTTTTGTCGAACTTTCCTCTTTTTCGTTTTCCGAAAGCGATTTCTACGACGGCACGGCCGAAGGCGAGGGAATTGTGTGCGGTTTTGCGACCGTGCAGGACTACCCGTTTTACGTAATTGCCCAGAACGGCGCCGTTTTGAACGGCGGCGTAAGCAAGGCCGGTTGCGAGAAGATGTGTAAGTGCCTCGAGCAGGCAGAAAAAAACGGCACGCCCGTAATCTATTTACTTTCTTCCCTCGGCGTACGCGTCGGGGAGGGCGTAAACGTATTGGAGGGCCTCGCCGGCCTTTTGCTTAAGGCCACCCGTCTAAAGGGCAGCGTTCCCCAATATCTCATCGTAAACGGAGAGGTGTACGGCTCTTCGTCGATGCTCGCGGGTATCTGCGATTTCAATTTCTTTATCGATAAAAAATCAGTTCTGGCGGTAAACAGTCCTTTAGTAATTTCGGCCGCAGACGGTCAGAATTTGTCCAAAGAAAAGGTTGGCGCTGCGGAGGCTCTTTCCAAGAGCGGACTTTCAACCTTCGTCGTAAAAGATTTCGCCGAAGTCAAATCCAAAATCATTAAAATAACCGAGCTTTTGAACAATCCCGTAATCGACTGTGAGGAGCTTAACGCTTCGGTTCCCGCTTTAAACAAGACGGCCGACGCAAAGACCCTGTTAAAGGTTTTCGATAAGGACAGCTACGTAGAACTCGGGTCCGGCTATTGCAAGGAAATCAAATGCTATTTGGGCAGAATAGGCGGCATATCGGTTGCCGCGGTTGTTTTCGATAATCCGGACGGCGTCAGGCTTTGTTCGGGAAAGGCCCGTAAACTGAATTGGTTTGCGGCGATTGCCTGCAATTACGGCTTGCCCTATATTTCTTTCGTAAACACGCTGGGAATTAAGGAGAGCACAGAGGTTGCCAACAGTCCCGTAATAAAGGAGCTGGGCACATATTTGAATATCGTCGACTGCATGGACTCCGCTAAGATTTCGGTAGTATACGGAAAGGCTGTGGGCCTCGGGTATACTTTGTTTGCGGCTAAGTCGGCGGGCTACGATTTTACCTACGCATTTGCAAACGCCAAGATTGCTTTGTTTGACGGCGCGCAGGGCGCGGAGATTGAGTTTGCCCGCGTAGGCGCCGACGCGGATAAGCTTGCCGAAAGATATGCCGAAGAGACGTCCGACCCCATAAATGCGTCAAAGGGCGGCTACGTCGATAACATTATAGAGCCCGCGTTTGTAAGACAGTACGTTATCGCATCTTTGCAGATGCTTATAAAGTGAGGCGGATTTAATGAACAATTTACTTGCCATAATACCCGGTGACGGCGGGTCTGTAATGGGTCAGCCGCAATCTACGAATAATTTTTATTTCGATAACGCGGGCGAACCGTTCTTATATGCCTTAATCGGCTTCGTTATAGTCTTTATCGGTATTCTCTTGATAATAGGAATAATCTGGCTCGTCGGCCTGATTATGCGCAAGACAAACAATCTTGAATTCCTGACAAAGAAGCGCGGAAAGAAACACGAAGCAAAAAGCGTACAAGAGGCGGTCCGGCCTGAAAGTTCGGCCGTTTCCGACGATATTCCCGATGAGGTAAAGGCCGCCATAATCGCGGCTATAATGGCCTATTATCGGGACAAAGAAGAAAAATGCCAATTTACGGTGAAGAGAATTAAGAGAATTTAAGGAGATTATAAATATGCGTAATTTCGTTGTAACTATTGACGGAAAGAGTTATTCCGTAGGCGTTGAGGAAGTAGGCGAGGGCGAAGTCTCTTCCGTTTCCGCTCCCGCGCCCGCAGCACCCGTTGCACAAAGGCCCGCCGCCGAGGCGCCCAAGGTTGCCGTAGACGGAGAGAAGGTATTGTCGCCTTTCCCCGGCCTTATAAAGAATGTTTTGGTTAACAGCGGAGATACCGTAAAAAAGGACCAGCCCATAATCGTGCTTGAAGCGATGAAGATGGACAACGATATAACCGCGCCCTGTGACGGTAAAGTTACAATTCAAGTCAACAAAGGCGCAAACGTCGAAACTAACGCAGTGCTCGCCGTAATAGGTTGATTCGGAGGAAATAATGCTAAATTCGTTACTTGAAAGTAGCGGTATCGGCGATATCTTCGTCAATCTGTTTTACGACATGGGCTTTATGCAGAGCGAGTGGCAGAACTACGTAATGCTTCTCATCTCGTTTGTGCTCATGTACCTTGCGATTGTTAAAAAGTTTGAACCTATGCTGCTTTTGCCGATTGCGTTCGGTATGTTCCTTATAAATCTTCCCGGTGCGGAGCCGGTGCTTTGGGGAACCCATCCGGTAGATCCTGTTACGAACATAGTCGACAATTCATACGACGCGGTACAAGACAGAGGCCTGTTGTGGTATCTCTATTTCGGCGTCGACAAAGTAATTTACCCGCCTTTGATATTCCTCGGCATTGGCTGTATGACCGACTTTGGACCGCTTATCGCCAATCCGAAGAGTATGCTTATAGGCGCGGGCGCACAGCTCGGTATATTCGTTGCGTTTATTCTCGCAACCTTTCTCGGCTTCTCCGTTGCGGAAGCTGCGGCGATTGCCATAATAGGCGGTGCGGACGGACCAACGGCTATAATGGTCACAAGTAAGCTTGCGAGCGACTTTATACCCATGATAGCCATTGCGGCATATTCGTATATGGCGCTGATTCCCATAATACAGAAACCTATTATGCGCCTGCTTACAACCAAGAAAGAGCGCACGATAAGAATGAAACAGCTCAGAAAAGTGAGCAAGATAGAGAAAATTCTGTTCCCCATAATAGTCACGTTGGTCGTCGGCTTGCTGTTGCCGTCGTCGGTGCCTCTTTTGGGTATGCTGATGCTCGGCAACCTGTTCAGGGAATCGGGCGTGGTCGAGAGACTTTCTTCGCAGGCGCAGAACGGACTTATGAATACGATTACTATATTCTTGGGCGTAGCGGTAGGCTGTAAGGCAAAGGGCGACGTGTTCCTGAGCGTCCAGACGCTTTACATTATCGTGCTCGGCCTGTTCGCGTTCATCTGCGGAACAATCGGCGGTTTGCTGGTTGCGAAGATAATGTGCAAAGTTACAAAGGGTAAAATCAATCCGCTTATTGGTTCGGCCGGCGTGTCCGCCGTGCCTATGGCCGCGAGGATTTCGGAGGACGTCGGCAGGGAATACGACCCGCAAAATCACTTGCTTATGCATGCGATGGGCCCCAACGTTGCGGGCGTAATAGGCTCCGCCATAGCGGCCGGCGTGCTTTTGGCTTGCTTCGGCGGCTACGTAGACGGTACGGCCGTTTCAACCGCATTACAGGCAATTATCGTTTAATCGGAGTAAATTAAATGGAAAAGAAGAGAGTTTTAATTACAGATACAATTTTGAGGGACGCCCATCAATCTCAGGCGGCTACGCGTATGAGATTCGAGGAAATGGAACCTGTGCTGCCGCTATTGGACGAAATAGGTTATTATTCGTTGGAGGCATGGGGAGGAGCTACTTTCGATACCTGTCTTAGATTTTTGAACGAAGACCCTTGGGACAGACTCAAAAACTTAAAGAAATATCTGAAGAAAACGCCCATACAGATGCTCCTCAGAGGGCAGAATCTTCTGGGCTACAGGCACTATGCCGACGACGTTGTGGAGAAATTCGTAGAGAAATCCATTGAAAACGGCGTGGGAGTTATAAGAGTTTTCGACGCTCTTAACGACCCGAGAAATCTCGAGGCTTCGATTAAAGCGATAAAGAAATACGGAGCGGGCGGCAAATGTGTTTGCGAGGCAACCATTTCCTATACGACCAGCCCCGTCCATACGACGGAATACTTCGTTAAACTCGCAAAGCAATTCGAAGATTTGGGAGCGGACAATATCTGCATTAAAGATATGGCGAACTTGTTATTGCCGTTTACGGCTTACGACGTGGTAAGCAAGATTAAAGCCGAGCTTCGCCCCGAAACAAAGGTGCATTTGCACACGCACAACACGTCAGGCACGGGCGATATGATTAACCTGATGGCCATTCAGGCGGGTGTTGATATCGTCGATTGCGCCCTTTCGCCCTTAGGCAACGGTACGTCCAATCCCGCTACCGAACCTTTGGTTGCAACGCTTAAGGGCACGGAATACGATACGGGAATCGATATCGAAAAGCTTTTGCCCATTGTAAAGCACTTCAACGGCGTTGCCGCCAGACTCGAAAAGGACGGCTTTTTGAATCCCAAAGTAAGAAAGGTAGATATAAACACGCTGTTATATCAGGTACCCGGCGGCATGCTTTCCAACCTTATGAATCAATTAAAACAGGCGGGAAAGGAAGACAAGCTCGGCGAATGCCTCGCCGAAGTTCCCCGCGTGAGAAAAGATTGCGGTTACCCGCCTTTGGTAACGCCCTCCAGCCAGATTGTTGGCACACAGGCCGTCTGGAACGTGCTTATGGGTAGATATAAGACCATAACCGCGCAATATAAGGATTTGCTTTTGGGCAAGTACGGAAAGGTGCCCGGAGAAGTTAACTCCGAGCTTTTGGCTCAGTGCACCAAGAACGGTGAACAGATAGTAACCTGCAGACCGGCGGATTTAATCGAAAACGAAATGGAGCAGCTTACCGCCAAAGTTAAGGCGGACGGTTTTTACCGGAAAGAGGAAGACGTCCTTTCATATGCGCTTTTCCCCGAAGTTGCAACCAACTTCTTCAAATGGAGAAAGGCCAAAGAGGTTAAGGTCGACTCCGACATGGCGAAGAATCCCAACAGGGTTTACCCCGTATAATATAAATAAAATCCTCTACGGCGGAATTTATTTCCGCCGTATATTCAACCAATATGAAAGTTGCTGTTATCGGTGCCGGCGCTTCCGGACTGATGGCCGCTTATGCGGCTGCTAAGAACGGAAACCGTGTTATAGTATTTGAAAAGAATGAAAAGAGCGGTAAGAAGATCTACATAACGGGCAAAGGCAGATGCAATCTTACCAATAACGTTCCGCCGCAGGAATTCTTGGAAAAAGTGGTGAACAATTCCAAATTTCTTCGGGGGGCTCTCTATTCTTTTCCGCCCGAAACAACCATAGAGCTGTTTGAGAACGCCGGACTGAAATTAAAAACGGAGAGAGGGAACAGGGTTTTCCCCGCAAGCGATAAGGCGAGCGACGTTACAAAATGTCTCGAAAAGATGTGCCTTGACGCGGGAGTAATGTTCAATTTTAACACAAACGTAGACAAAATTAAGGTTTTGAATAGTACTCTGTCTGGCATAATCGTTAATAAAAACAACTATTTGTTCGATAGGGTAATCGTCTGTACGGGAGGCGTCAGTTATCCTCTTACAGGTTCTACGGGCGACGGTTACGTTTTTGCGAGGAGCTGCGGGCATAACGTAACCGATTTAAGACCTGCGCTTTGCGGGTTGAATCTTAAAGGCGGTTTTTACGCCGCAATGCAGGGATTGTCCTTGAAAAACGTAGTTCTCAGCGCGCTTTACGGCAAAAGGGTCGTTTTTAAGGAGCTCGGGGAAATGCTGTTTACGCATTACGGAGTTTCCGGCCCGTTGGTTTTGACGGTATCAAGCCTTATAAACCGATTGGAGTTAAATAACGTCTTATTGAGCGTCGATTTTAAGCCCGCTTTAAGCATGGAACAGCTCGACGATAGGATTTTAAGAGATTTTTCCGCCGCTCCAAATAAGGACGTTTCGGTAGTTTTAAAGGCTTTATTGCCCTCCGCAACGATACCCGAGATTCTTAAAAGGTGCGCGATAGACCCTAAGAAAAAGGTCAACTCGGTTTCGCGCTCCGAGCGGGCGGCGTTGATAAACGTGATTAAAGGCTTTGAAATGCACGTTTCGTCGCTCAGAGATTTCGACGAGGCAATCGTTACAAGCGGCGGCGTTAACGTCAACGAGATAAACCCCAAAACTATGGAGAGTAAGCTGGTCAAAGGGCTTTATTTCTGCGGAGAGGTTTTGGACGTCGACGCGTTTACGGGCGGATTTAACCTGCAAATAGCCTTTTCAACCGGATTTGCGGCGGGTAATAGCATAAAGGAGATTGAACAATGAAAGCGATAAGAGGTGCGACTACGGTCAATGCCGATACCAAAGAACAGATAAAAGAGCGCGTGAAAGAGCTATTAAGCGAAATTTGCCGCCGTAACTCGGTTTCAGACGAAGATATCGTATGTATTATGTTTTCTACGACGTCGGACATAAAATCTTATTACCCCGCAAAGGCGGCAAGAGAGGCCGGCTTTACCGCGTGTCCGCTCTATTCGTCGCTCGAACCCGATATTGAGGGCTCGTTGAATTTGTGCGTGAGGGTGATGTTTCTCGTCGATAATCACGCGAGCGTCGAGCACGTCTATCTTCACGGCGCCAAAAATTTGAGAAAAGACCTGAGCTCGATTGTAAACGTAGCGGTTGACGGCCCCGCGGGCAGCGGCAAGAGCACGGTCTGTAAGCTCATCGCCAAGAAGCTCGATATCCTCTATCTCGATACGGGCGCAATGTATCGCGCACTTGCTTACAAATGCGTGCTTGACGGCGCCGATTATGCGGAAAAAGAGGTTGTGAGACACATTGTCAATAAGTCGGATTTGAAAATCGAATACAGGAACGGCCGGCAGATTACGCTTTTAAACGGCGAGGACGTTTCCGACAAAATACGCACGCCCCAGATTTCGCTCGTCGCTTCCTTTATTTCGGCCTACAGCTTCGTACGGAAGAAGATGGTTGCGCTTCAGCGCGATATCGCAAACAAGACTTCCTGCATATTGGACGGCAGAGATATCGGCACAAACGTGCTGCCCGACTGCCGTTTCAAATTCTATCTTACCGCGTCTGCGGAGGTGAGAGCGAAAAGGCGGTTCGACGAGGACAGGGCAAAGGGTTCGAACCAATCTTACGAAGAGGTGTTAAACGAGATAAACGAGCGCGATTTTCAGGACAAAAACAGGGCGGTTGCGCCCCTTAAACAGGCCGACGACGCCGTAGTTATAGACACGTCTGAGATGACTATTGAAGAAGTAGTCGCTGCAATTGTGGAAAAAATCCAAGAAAAGATTTGATATGAACGACGAAAAAAAAGACATCGTAAAGAGCGAAAAAAAACTCGGAAGGTTTTTTAACTTTTTGAGAGCTATCGAAAAAATAATCATAAGACCTTTTTTGCCTTATGAAAGGCATGGGAATCTGTCGCGCTATAACGACGGAAGTCTTTTGATTATCGGTAACCATTACAGCGTGTTAGACGTCTGTTTCCCGCTTTACGTTACGAAAAAACCCGTTCACTTTATGGCGAAGTCGGAATTATTCAGACACGGCTTTATGAAGTGGTTCACAAAAAAGTGCCAATGCGTACAGGCAAAACGCGACGGTTCGGACGTGCAGGCGATAAAGGATTCCATGCGCATACTTAAAAACGACGGCGTAATCGCCATTTTCCCCGAGGGAACGCGCAACCACTCTTACGGCGAGCTGTTGCCGTTTCACAGCGGAGCCGCCGCGCTTTCCATTAAGACGAGAACGCCCATCGTGCCTATAGCGAAAATTACCAGACTAAAGCTCTTCAGAAAGACGCACGTAATTTACGGCGATCCCATAGAATTCCGGCAGTATTACGGAAAAAAAGTTTCCAAAGAAGAGCTTGACGAATGCGACGATTTGCTCAGAGAAGCGATAACCAACATGCGCCTTGCCTTCGTGGAAAAGCATAATCTGAAAATAAAGGGACTGAATAGCTGACAATGCAGGTTTTCGTAGCGAAGAGCAGCGGATTCTGCCGCGGCGTTCAAAACGCGGTAGATACCGCTCTCAGCATAGAACAGGACAACGTATACGTTCTCGGCGATATTATTCACAACGCCGACGTGATGAAGGAAATAGCGGCCCGCGGCATTAAGGTAGTAGAAAGACTTGACGAGGTTCCCGACGGCGCCACGGTGATCTTCCGTTCGCACGGGGTTCCGTTGTCATACTACGAAGTCTGCGACAAGAGGGGAATAAAATACATCGACTGCACGTGCAAATTCGTCAACAATACGCAAAAGATCGTGAAGCGCGAATATGAGAGCGGCAGGCAGGTGGTTATATGCGGCGAGCCCAGCCATCCCGAGGTCGTCGGTCTTCAGGGTTGGTGTTCGGACAGCGCGCTCGTAATAGACGGCGAAAACGCGGATTTGTCTTCGATTAGGCAAAAAAACGTCAGCGTAGTCGCCCAAACTACGTTTTCGGTCGATAAATTTGAAAGAATAATAAAAAATATTGGAAAACTCTGTGAAAAATCAGTTGCCGTTTTTAAAACTATTTGTTATACTACTATAGGTCGGCAGACTGAAGCGAAGAAGCTTTCTTCGGAATGTGACGCTATGTTGGTAATAGGCGGGTTGAACAGCAGCAATACCAACAAATTGGCGGATATCTGCCGCCGTAACTGTCAAACGGTTATAAGATTGCCGAATGCGGAAAGTTTTGATTTTGACCAAATTAAAAATTTTAATAAAATAGGTATTGTTTCAGGGGCGTCAACCCCGAATGCGCAAACCCGGGAGGTTCTTTTAAAGATGGAAGAAAAAAG
>CAZELQ010000033.1:0-11132 GCA_964513195.1 uncultured Clostridia bacterium
TTTTATTTGACTGTATTCATAAACGGTTGTATAATATTCAAAAAACAAAGGACGGATTACTATGAGAGTAGTTGTTAAAATAGGCACGTCCACGCTCGTTCATTCAACGGGCAACCTTAACGTGAGAATGCTCGAGCGGGTATGCAAGGTAATAAGCGACGTCAAGAATGCGGGGCACGAGGTGATTTTGGTAACCTCGGGCGCTATTTCTTTGGGGCGCAGTAAGCTTCGGCTTAAAGAGCGCCCCGACGACATACCCACCAAGCAGGCGGCCGCGGCGGTCGGACAATGCGAGCTTATGTACTTCTACGACAAATTGCTCTCCGAATATAGCCACAAGGTCGCGCAGATTTTGGTCACGGCGGAGGATTTGAAGGAGGGGCGGAGGTTGACCAACTTCACCAACACGCTTTCCCGCCTGTTGGAGCTGGGCGCGTTGCCCATAATCAACGAAAACGACACGGTCGCCACCGCCGAAATTTCGGTCAGCGACAACGACACTCTGTCCGCGCTCGTAATGGTTGCGGCGCGCGCCGACCTCCTTGTTCTGTTCTCCGATATAGACGGTCTGTACACCGCCGACCCGCACCTCGACAAAAGCGCGAAGCTGCGCCCCGTAGTCGATAAAATCACGCCCGAAATAGAGCGCTCCGCAGGCTTGCCCATAAGCGGTCTCGGCACGGGCGGTATGTACACGAAAATCCGCGCCGCCAAAATCTGTATGGAGGCGCACAGAGATATGGTAATAACCAACGGGGAATACCCCGAAAACCTGTACGACATAATCTCGGGTAAGCAAATAGGTACCCGTTTTATAGGTGTGAAATGACGACGGCCGAAATTTTAAAAGCGGCGGCTCGGGCAAAGACCGAAGTAGCCGCACTGACCGGGGAGAAAATAAATTCGGCACTCTCGGCGGTTGCCGACGGGCTTGAAAAGGATGCGGAGCAAATTCTTGCCGCCAACGCCCGGGATATGCAGGCGGCGCAAAATAGTATATCTTCGGTTATGCTCGACAGGCTCGCCCTCACGAAAGGGCGCATAGAGGCGATGGCGGAGGGTGTCAGGAAGGTAGCCGCACTGAATTCTCCTCTCGGCGAAATACTTTGGGAAACCACGAGGGAGGACGGGCTGAATATAAAAAAAATTTCCGTGCCTTTTGGCGTGGTGGCGATAATTTACGAAAGCCGCCCCAACGTTACGAGCGACGCGGCCGCGCTCGCCTTGAAGAGCGGCAACGCCTGTATTCTGCGCACCGGTAAGGAGGCGCACCGTTCGGCGGAGGCAATCGTCCTTTCCATGCGCCGCGCGCTTGCCTCTGCGGGCATAAATCCGTCGGTTATAGGGTTTATAGAAGATACCTCCCGCGAAAGCGCAATGGAGTTAATGACGGCCAAAGGCTACGTCGATTTGCTTATTCCGAGGGGCGGCGCGCTTCTTATAAAGGCTTGCGTGGAAAACGCGAAAGTGCCCTGTATCGAAACGGGTACGGGCATCTGCCACGTTTACGTCGATAAAGCGGCCGATTTCGCCAAAGCGCTCGCGATAATAGAGAACGCCAAATGTTCGCGGCCGTCGGTATGCAACGCCATGGAGGCGTGTCTTGTAGACGCCGCCGTCGCCGCCGATTTTCTGCCCGAGCTTCACAAAAAATTGTGCGGGGAAAGGAAGGTCAACCCCGTAACCTTAGTCGTTGACGACAGGGCAGGGGCAATTCTTAAAGGAAAGAGCGACTGCCTGCCTGCGGGCAAAGACGATTTCGACACGGAATTTCTCGACTATAAAGCGGCGGTAGCCGTAGTAGACGGCGTAGAGGGGGCTATCGCACATATTCGCGCCCACTCCACCGGCCACAGCGACTGCATTGTTACCGAAGACAAAAAGACGGCGGAAAGGTTTGCGGCGGCTATCGACAGCGCCGCTGTCTACGTAAACGCCTCCACGCGTTTCACCGACGGCGGAGAGTTCGGCCTCGGTTGCGAAATGGGCATTTCCACCCAAAAGCTGCACGCCCGCGGTCCTATCGGACTGAAAGAGCTGACGACCTATAAATACGTCGTAACGGGTAACGGAAATATAAGATAAATTTATTCACCCACGTCGTTTGACAACGTAGGTTGCTTTTGCTATAATTTTTTGCGGTATAAATATGGAACGACTGACATTCAGAGAAAGAACGGGTATCGAAAACCCGAAAAAGAGCGGCTTGTGCGAGCGTATAAGGTTGCATTTTTACGTAAAGCGCTGTAAAAGAATAAAGCTGCGTACAGCCAAATGGTACGACGAGCAGGACAAGGTCAACGCCCTGTCCTCCACGGGTATGGGTCCCAAAAAGCGCAAAATTTTTTATATGTATACGATGCCGCATTGCGGAAATATTCAGTATCTGCATCCCTATATCACCATAAATTTCCCCGAGAACGTGACCATAGGCGACAATATCATTATCAACCGCAACGTGATGATAACCGCGCGCAGTAAGATTACGATAGGCAACGACGTGCTTATCGGCTCCAACGTGGTCATAAACGACAGCAACCACGTTTTCAAGGACAGGAGCGTGCCCATTACGAAACAAGGCCATACGGCCGAACCCATCGTCATAGAGGACGACGTTTGGATTGCCTCCGACGCCGTGATTTTAAAGGGCGTGCATATCGGCAAGGGCGCGGTTATAGCTGCGGGAAGCGTGGTAACCAAGGACGTGGAGCCCTACACCGTAGTAGCCGGCGTGCCTGCGCGCAAAATCAAAAACAGGGGTGAATAAGTCGGTTATGAAAACGGTCACTGAAAACGTTTATTACGTCGGAGTGGACGATACCTCGATTGATTTTTTCGAGGGTATGTACAGGGTCCCCGACGGAGTTTCCTATAATTCTTATATCATAAAGGACGAAAAGACGGCCGTGTTCGATTCGGTCGACGCCCGTTTCTGCGACGTCTGGCTGAAGAACGTCGAGGCCGTGCTCTGCGGCAGCGCGCCCGACTATATTATCGTCCAGCACATGGAGCCCGACCACAGCGCCTGCATAAAGGCGTTTACCGACAAATACCCCTCGGCGGTAGTCGTCGGCAACACCAAGACGTTCGTTATGCTTGCGGAATATTTCGGCGAAGACTATGCGCACAGAAGGGTAGCGGTAAACGACGGCGACGAACTTTCTCTCGGCGCGCATACTCTCAAATTTATATTTGCGCCCATGGTGCATTGGCCCGAGGTAATGTTTACATACGACAAGCTGACCGGTACGCTGTATTCGGCGGATGCGTTCGGTAAATTCGGCGCACTCTCCGCATCTTGCGGCGATTGGACGGACGAAGCCCGCCGCTATTATACGGGCATAGTCGGCAAATACGGCGTTCAGGTCGGGAGCGCGTTAAAAAAACTCGGCGGCCTCGATATAACCGCTATCGCGCCGTTGCACGGACCGGTGCTGTCGGGCGGAAAGCTCGACAACGCTCTGTCGTCGTACTCGAAGTGGAGCGCCTATATGCCGGAGGAAAAGGGCGTGCTCATAGCCTTTTCATCGGTTTACGGCCACACGGCGCAGGCGGCTATGCTCTTATTGAAAGAGCTTTTTAAGCGCGGCGTAAAGGCTAAGGCGGTGGATTTGATAAGGGAAGATTGGGCGGAGTGCGTCGCGCAGGCTTTCCGTTTTTCGGGGCTGGTCGTCGCGGCCACGACTTACAACGCCGATATTTTTCCCGCGGCCAGAGAGTTTATCGACAGACTGACCGAGCGCAACTACCAAAACCGCGTCGTCGCATTCGTCGAAAACGGTACCTGGGCGCCTGTCTGCGCCGCCAAAATGAAAGCCAAATTCGACAGCTGCAAAAATATCGTTTACGCCGGGAACGGCGTTAAAATCAGGTCGGCGTTAAACGACGAAAGCGTCGGGCAACTTTGCGCTCTCGCCGACGAGCTTTCAAACTTAACCGCAAATAATTTATAGGAGATATGCACATGAAAAGAATCAAGAAACTTATGGCCGAGTTCAAGGCCTTCATCACCCGCGGCAACGTCGTCGATATGGCGGTTGCCGTAATCATCGGCGGCGCTTTCAGCGCTATCGTAACCGCGCTCACGAACGGCATCTTACAACCCATTATCAACTGGGCTGTCGGCGGCAAGGACGGCGCGGGCCTTTACACTATGCTCAGGACGGTATATACCGCCGACGCCGACGGCAACAGCGTCATAGATATGTCCAAGTCCATTTACATAGATTGGGGCACGTTCATTATGAAGATAGTCGATTTCCTGCTCATCGCGCTCGTTCTTTTCGTTATTATAAAGGTATTTATGACTTTGAAGAACGCTTCCGCCAATGCTGCCGAAAAGGCAAAGCAACAGCGTGAAAAGATGGTTGAGAAGCTTAAAAAGAAGGGTATGAGCGAGGAAGAAGCGCAGGCGCAGGTTGCCGCAGAGCAGGCCGCCGAACCCGCCGCGCCCGCACAGCCTACGGTTGAAGAGCTACTCGTACAGATAAGGGATTTGCTTGCCAAACAGGAAGCATGCGCACTGCCCGCGCAAGGCGGAAATTCGTCTGCGGACGGGCAATCGGGGCAAGCCGAATAAATTTTAAAAAATTTAACTCAAAACGTTTCCGTTTCACAACATATTGTGTTATAATCGGTTTGTATTCGTAAAGTGTTGTGTCATACGGCGATAAAAGTAAAGCCCGAGCGGAACGCCAGAATGCAGAACCACACGTTCAGTACGGCGATTACGGGCAGAAGAATCATAAGCAGCATATTCTTCAGCTTAAAACGCGTTATGAACATCGTGACGTAAATGCCTATCGCACCGCCCAGAATCGCGGAGAGCAGAAGCTTGCCGTCGCCCGCGTTCAGCTTCGTCTCGTCCGACAGTGCGTCGTTTCTCAGCGAAATGAGCAGCATAACCGAATAGACGTTGACGGCTATGATATAGGCACCGAAAATGATATAGAGAAGAAGCATACTTAAAGTATGCCGCAAATTAAGTGGAAAATACGGGAGACAGTTATGGCTAAAGTAGCTTTGGTTATGGGTTCCAAATCCGATCTCGGCGTGGTGAAGCCCGCCGTAACGGTATTAAAGAGCTTCGGCGTAGAGTGCGAGGTGCGCGTTATTTCCGCGCACAGAACGCCCGACGAGGCGCACGAGTTTGCAAAGAGCGCGCCCTCCGAAGGAATAGAGGTCATAATATGCGCGGCGGGCAAGGCTGCGCATCTCGGCGGCGTAATCGCCGCATATACGACCTTGCCCGTTATAGGTTTGCCCGTTAAAACCGATATGATGGGCGGCCTCGACAGTCTGCTGTCAATCGTGCAGATGCCCTCCGGCATACCGGTTGCGACCGTGGGAGTGAACGGCGGAGAAAACGCCGGCATTTTAGCCGCGCAGATTTTGGGTATAAAGTACCCCGAGATTGCAAAAAAGCTTGCCGAATACAAGCAGAAAATGAAAGACAAAATAAATTCGGACGATAAAGCCGTACAGGCCGAAGCGTCAGATTTTTAAACAAGCAATGCCCGCACGTTTCTGCGGGTTTTTGCGTTAAAAAAAGCATTTAATTTTATTCTTTTAAGGAGATAAAAATCACTATGGAAAAGAAAGAGCAACTTTATGAAGGCAAAGCCAAAAAAGTTTACGCAACCGAAAATCCCGACTACGTAATCGTATCCTACAAGGACGACGCGACCGCGTTCAACGGCCTCAAAAAGGGTACGATAGCCGGCAAGGGCGTAATAAATAACAAGATGAGCAACATGATGATGTCCATGCTTGAAAAGAAGGGTATTCCCACCCATTTCGTAGAGCAAATCGACGACAGAAACACCGTTGTCAAAAAGGTGCAGATAGTTCCCCTCGAGGTGATTATCAGAAACGTCGCCGCCGGCAGCTTTTCCAAGAGATACGGCGTACCCGAGGGCACGAAGCTTGCAATCCCCACGATAGAATTTTCCTATAAGAACGACGAGCTCGGCGACCCCTTAATCAACACCTATCACGCGCTTGCGCTCAATCTTGCCACCAAGGATGAGATCGAAACCATAAAGAAGATGGCGTTCGCCGTCAACGACGCGATGAAGGCGTTTTTCAAGGAGCTCAACATCGACCTTATCGACTTCAAGCTCGAGTTCGGCAGATATAAGGGACAGATAGTCCTCGCCGACGAAATATCTCCCGATACCTGCCGTTTCTGGGAAGCGGGCAGCTGGGACACCACCAAACACGTCAGCTTAGATAAGGATAGATTCCGCAGAGACCTCGGCGGCGTAGAAGACGCATACGCGGAAATCTTCAAGAGAATAGGCGGCTAATTCGCAAAAAGCACGATGCGCGTTTAAAAATCCGGGAGAGAGCGGTAATTTTTTAAAGAGAGATTTTTATACGATGTATTCAAGAAGCGAGAAAGCGCCCTTTGACTCCATGCACGAGGAGTGCGGAGTTTTCGGCGTGTATTCACAGGAAAACAGAAGCGTTGCCTACACCGCGTACTACGGACTTTACGCTCTTCAGCACCGCGGACAGGAAAGCGCAGGCATAGCAGTGGCTTTTGCCGATAAAATAAGCTATTATAAGGGAATGGGGCTTGTACCCGAGGTGTTCTCGGACGGCAAGCTCGACGCGCTCCCCGAGGGCGACATCGCGATAGGTCACGTGCGTTATTCCACGACGGGGGCGAGCCAGCTTTTGAACGCGCAGCCGGTCGTCTTTACGGGTAAGTGCGGCAAAATGGCTCTCGCCCATAACGGAAACCTGACCAACACGAAGCAGCTGCGCGAGGAAATGATTGCCGCGAACGCCGTGTTCCAGACGACTATCGACTCCGAGGTTATGGCGGTCGTTATAAACAGCCTTTCCGACGGCGATATTCTTACGGGAATTAAGCGCGCGTGCGCCAAATTCAAGGGTTCCTACGCGCTGGTTATAATGACGACGGACAAACTGATTGCCGTGCGCGACCCGTACGGAATACGTCCGCTCTGCATCGGAACGGTGGTAGACGACTACGTCGTCGCAAGCGAAACGTGCGCGCTCGACGCGGTGGGGGCGACGTATTTAAGAGACGTAAAAGCGGGTGAAATCGTCGTGATAGACGCGGGCGGTATTCACTGTCATATGATGGACGACGTTCCCGAAAAGAGCCGCATGTGCATATTCGAGTACGTCTATTTCGCCCGTCACGACTCGATTTTGGAGGGTTGCAGCGTGTACTCCGCAAGAAAGGAAGCGGGGCGGCTGCTTGCAAAATATTACCCTGTCGATGCCGATCTCGTTTCGGGCGTGCCCGATTCGGCGAACGTTGCCGCAAGGGGTTATGCGGAGGAGAGCGGAATACCTTTCGTCGAAGCGCTCGCGAAAAACCGCTACGTCGGCAGAACCTTTATTCAGCCCGACCAGAGGCAGAGAGAGAACAGCCTCAACGTCAAGATGAACGCCTTGCGGGCCAACATAAACGGAAAGCGGGTTATCATAATCGACGATTCGATAGTGCGCGGCACTACGATGCGCAAAATCGTCAAAATGCTCAGAAACGCGGGTGCGAGCGAGGTGCACATAAGGATTTGTTCGCCCATTATAAAGCACCCTTGCCATCTCGGCATAGATATACAGACCTATTCGCAGCTTATCGGCGCGTACAAAAACGAGGAGCAAATATGCGAAAGCTTAGGCGCGGACAGCGTGAGGTATCTCTCGCTCGAACACCTTTTGGAAACCACGAAATCGGCAAACGCGGATTTCTGTCTCGGTTGCTTTAACGGCGAGTACCCATACTCGGCGGAGGGCTACGAGGCGGACAAAATGAAATTGGAATAATTACCTTAGGAGAAAATTATGGCAATATCATACAAAGATAGCGGCGTAGACGTAGAGCGCGGCTATCGGGCAGTTAAACTCATGCGCGAGCACGTTCAATCGACTTATACGGAGGGCGTACTCGGCGACATAGGCTCTTTCGGCGGCTTTTTCCAAATGCCAAAAGGAATGAAGGAGCCCGTGCTGGTTGCGGGTACCGACGGCGTAGGCACCAAGCTTAAATACGCGTTTCTTTCGGGCAAGCACGACACTATAGGTATAGACGCCGTCGCGATGTGCGTAAACGACATCGTATGTCAGGGCGCTAAACCGCTGTTCTTTCTGGATTATTTTGCCACGGGTAAGCTTTCCCCCGAAGAGGTAGCCACCGTCGTTTCGGGCGTAGCCGAGGGCTGCCGTCAGAGCGGCGCCGCGCTTATAGGCGGCGAAACCGCCGAAATGCCCGGCTTTTATCGGGAGGGCGAGTACGACATTGCCGGCTTTGCCGTCGGCGTGGTCGATAAGAAGAAGGTAATCAACGGACAGAAAATAAAATCGGGCGACGTGCTTATCGGCATTAAATCGAGCGGTATTCACTCCAACGGCTATTCCCTCGTCAGGAAATTGTTCGGGGAAAACATGGAAGAGCTTGAAAAGTACGACGAAAGATTGGGGTGCCGTATAATCGACGCCCTGCTCACGCCCACCAAAATATACGTCAATTCGATTCTGGCGCTCATTGAAAAGGTAAAGGTAAAGGGCATCGCACATATAACGGGCGGCGGCTTTATCGAAAACATACCCAGAATTTTTCCCGAGGGCATAGGTTGCCGCATAGATACGAAGTCCTACGAGTTGCCCGAAATCTTTAAAATCATGTGGGAGAAGTCCAAGCTCAAAAAAGAGCAGATTTACAACACCTTCAATATGGGTATCGGTATGGTCGTCTGCGTTGCAAAAAAGGACGTGGATGCCGCCATCGCCCGGCTCGAGAGCACGGGCGAACAGTGCGTGGTCCTCGGCAAGACGATAAAGGGAAGCGGAGTTAAACTCGTATGACGCCCCGCATAGCCGTATTCGCAAGCGGAGGCGGCACCGATTTTCAGTCCGTTATCGACGCCAACGGGCGCGAAAAATTCTGTGAAATCGTCTATCTGATAGCTTCGCGCGAAAATATAGGGGCAATCGACAGGGCGAAAAATCACGGCATAAATACCGCCGTTTTCGCCAAAAAAGATTATCCCGATTTGGAAACGCTCTACGCGGAATTGACTTATTTGTTGAATTTAAACCGCGTCGATTATATCGTGCTTGCCGGTTGGCTTAAAATTATTCCCGAAAGCTTTATTAAGGCTTTCGAGGACAGAATAATAAACATTCACCCCTCGCTTATACCCGCGTTTTGCGGCGCGGGAATGTACGGACTCAACGTACATAAGGCGGTACTCGAATACGGTGCCAAGGTGTCGGGTTGTACCGTTCACTTCGTAAACGAGGTTCCCGACGGAGGGGCTATAATCGCGCAGTGCGCGGTACCCGTAGAGGAGGGCGACACTCCCGAAAGCTTGCAGGCGCGCATATTGGAAAAGGAGCACGAGTTGCTACCCTATTGCGTCAAAAAGCTGTGCGCGGGCAAAATCGCAAAAAACGGCAGAACCGTTACGATAAGTTAAAAATTTTTTGGAGATATAGTTTATGGAAATGAAAAAGAGAGCGCTTGTTTCCGTTTCTGACAAGGCGGGCGTCGTAGAGTTTTGTAAAGGCTTGGTTTCATGCGGTTTCGAGATTATCTCGACGGGCGGCACGGCAAAAGTTTTAAAAGATGCCGGATTAAAGGTTATCGGCATTTCGGAAATAACGGGCTTTCCCGAGTGCCTTGACGGCAGGGTAAAGACCCTTCACCCCAACGTTCACGCGGGGCTTCTCGCCATGCGTTCAAACCCCGAGCATATGGCGCAGCTTGAAAAGCTCAATATCAATACTATCGATATAGTCTGCGTAAATCTTTACCCTTTCAAGGCGACGCTTGAAAAGGGCGCCGATTTTGCAGAGTGCATAGAAAATATAGATATCGGCGGCCCTACCATGATTAGGGCGGCGGCCAAAAACTATCAGGACGTTGCGGTTATCGTCGACCCCAAGGACTATTCCAAAGTGTTGGAGGAATTGGCTAACGGCGGAGTAACGCTCGAAACCAAGAAATATCTTCAATACAAGGTTTTCGCGCATACGGCCGTATACGACAGCTTGATTTCCAACTATCTCGCCTCTCAGCTCGGAATCGAGTACCCCGACAGCATAACCTTCGCCTACGAAAAGGCGCAGGATTTGCGCTACGGCGAAAACCCCATGCAGTCGGCGGTATTCTATAAGGAAGAGTTCGAGCGCAAGGGTAGTCTGCCTACGGCAAGACAGCTTTGGGGCAAGGAGCTTTCTTATAACAATATCAACGACGCCAACGGCGCGCTGGAACTTTTAAAGGAATTCGGTTCAACCCCCGCGGTGGTGGCCTGCAAACACGCAAACCCCTGCGGCGTCGGTACTGGTAAGAATATCTACGAAGCTTATATGCGCGCATATACCTCCGACCCCGTATCGGTGTTCGGCGGCATACTTGCGATAAACGGCGAAGTGGACGAAGCTACGGCGACCGAAATCAACAAGATTTTCATCGAGATAGTAATGGCGCCTTCCTATACCGAGGGCGCGCTTGCAATACTCGAACAGAAGAAAAATATCAGGCTTCTTCAAATTGACGATATATCGGCAAGAAGAGAGGTAACTGCGAGAGATATGAAAAAGGTGTACGGCGGACTTTTGGTTCAGCAGTACGACGAATGTCTTATAAAGGACGAGGATTTTAGCCTGTTTGAAAAAAAGGCGGACGTGGAGACCTCGGTATTGCCCTCAGGCAAACAGAAGACCGTTTACGGCTGCGGCGTAGTTACCGACCGTATGCCCACGCCCGATGAAACCGAAGCCATGCTTTTCGCTTGGAAGGTGGTTAAGCACACCAAGTCCAACGCGATAGTTATAGGCAAGCAGGGCAGGACGACGGGTATAGGTATGGGACAGACCAACCGTATTTGGGCGGCCCAGCAGGCCATTGCCCATGCGGGCGAAGAGGCAAAGGGCTCGGTTATGGCGTCCGACGCTTTCTTCCCTTTCCCCGATTGCGTAGAGGAATGCGTAAAGGCGGGAATTACCGCTATAATCCAGCCGGGCGGTTCCATACAGGACAAGGCCTCGGTAGACGCCTGCAACGCGGCGGGAATTGCCATGGTTTTCGTCGGCGACCGCCACTTTAAACACTAAGCGGCTCTCGGTTTTTTCGCTTGGGTGAC
>CAZELQ010000034.1:0-11083 GCA_964513195.1 uncultured Clostridia bacterium
TCCAGTCCATGGTTGCCGTACCGTCGTGGGTTTCGCCGATTTTGTGGTTAATACCCGTATAGTACAGAATTCTCTCCGTGGTGGTCGTTTTACCGGCGTCGATATGCGCCATAATACCGATATTTCTGGTGTGTAATAAGTCGTAATCTCTTGCCATAATACACCTCTATCAGAATCTGAAGTGAGCAAACGCCTTGTTCGCTTCTGCCATTCTGTGAGTATCTTCTTTCTTCTTAACCGCGCCGCCTGCGTTGTTGTAGGCGTCCATGAGCTCGGCCGCGAGCTTTTGGGACATTTCTCTTTCCGAACGCTTGCGGGTGGCCAATACCAGCCAACGGATTGCAAGGGTCTGGCGTCTTTCGGGTCTGATTTCCATAGGCACCTGATAGTTGGCGCCGCCTACTCTCCTTGCCTTGACTTCCAATACGGGCATAATGTTGTTCATCGCCTGATTGAAGATATCCATGGGGTCTTGTCCGAGCTTTTCGCTCGCAATTTTAAACGCATCGTAAACGATGCTCTGCGCAGTGCCGCGCTTGCCGTCGTACATAATCTGGTTTACCAGCTTGGTGACAACCGTGCTTCCGTAGACGGGGTCGGGCAGAACTATTCTCTTGGGAACGTTACCTCTTCTGGGCATAGCTTTAATCCTCCTTTAAAATTTTAAGGGTTTGTACCTTAAATAAGCTATCGCTTGCTCCGCTCGTTAAATTTGCGGAGTAGCAAACCTTCTCCCTGCCGCAACGGCAGGAATACTGCCTACTTTTATCGGTTAAGGGTAGAAATATATTCCGAAACAAGTAGGGGGGTAAGCACTTGTTAGCGCTTCAAATTTTTTAAATAATTTACGCCGAAAATTTCAAGGGCGGATTGACTTCGCCCGTTAAGAAATTTACGACCGCAATTTAAGCCTCACGGCAGGGATTTCGGAACGAAAGACCTGCGTGAACTTATTTAGGGCGTTTTGCGCCGTAACGCGAACGCGCCTGTTTGCGCTTTGAAACGCCTGCGGTATCGAGAGCGCCGCGGACGATATGATAACGAACGCCGGGCAAATCCTTGACACGGCCGCCTCTGATGAGTACGGAAGAGTGCTCCTGCAGGTTGTGACCTTCGCCGGGAATGTAAACGGTACCTTCCTGCTTGTTGGTCAGTCTTACCCTTGCAATCTTTCTGATTGCCGAGTTAGGCTTTTTAGGCGTGGTCGTGGTAACCGAAAGGCACACGCCGCGCTTCTGGGGGCAGTTGTCCAAAATGGGCGACTTGCTCTTGAAGACCTGCTTTTCTCTGCCGTGCTTTATAAGCTGGTTGATAGTGGGCATCTGAAATTCCTCCTTGTTTTACTCGACTTTTAAGTCTGTGGAACATATCTCTTTCACCTTACGCATTACCCTTAAAATACGCAAGAGGTTAAAAAGCTTTTTAAAATAGTTGGGCATAGCGACCCAATCTAATATCAAAACAAACGCTATTTTACCAAACAAGTTTTGAAAAGTCAAACAAAAATAACGATATTTTTATTAAAGCGGGCGGCATGCGCCGCCCGCCTACGCTTTTACCGCTCCGGATTACGCACCCTGCGAAACGCCCGTCTTTACAAAAACGAGGTCGGAGAATTCGCAGAGAAGTCCTCTGTTGGCAAACAGGCAAAGATACATATAATCGTTGTCGGTTGCAAAGAAGTCGAAATCGGTGTAGGTCTTGCTTACTTCGCCGACCTTGACGGTGACGATCTGGCCGCTCCTCTCTATTTCGAGGTTGTACCCGACGCCCACGGCGTAGTCGCCTTTGCAGGCAACGCCCGAAAGCTCGCCGTTCTCTCTAGAGAAAATCGCACCTTTGGTGTTGAGGAAGCCCGCAACGACGTAGTTGCCGATAATGCCGCCCTGATACTTATCGATATATATATCGTCGCGGAGCATCATGCCGAACGCGCCCTGCGCGTCGGTGAGCAGCGCCGACTTAGACTTGACCTCGGCGGTTACCTCCGCCTTGAAGTTATCGCCCTTTGCAATCCGCATAAACACGGCGGCTATGCCGTCGCCCGTCGAAGAAATCTTGCCGCATGGAGCTTCGCCGTCCGGAGCTTCGTTGCCGACAGTAAACACTCCGCGGTTTTCTTCGACGGTAAACTTCGACGTGCCGTCTTCCGCGTTCCATATTTTTCCCTCGTCGCCGACGTCGCCGAAAACCGTACCGTACCAGCCCTTCCTCACGATAGTCGTCCAATGGACGGATTTCTTTCCGTCGGTGAAGCCCGAGTAGGGAAGTCTTACAAAGTCTTTTTTTATGGCGCCGAAATAGCTGTCCGCCTTTGTGGGTGCGGAGATATTCCGCCTTACGTGCGCCCCGAGCGGGCAACCTGAGGCCGACACGGCTTTTGCAAACAGATAGGCGACCATCTTCGCGCCGAACTCGTTGAGGTGCGTATCGTCCCTCGAAACCAACGGCTCGTTGCCGGTATAGGGCACGTTGCCGTCCGCGCCCCTTTCGATTATATCTCCGCCGTAGGTTGCGTGCGCGTAGTAATACGCCGCGGCGGCGTTGTCTTTTTTATATTCCGCAACGGTGAGGGCGGTCAAGTCGATTACCGTAGTATCGGTTTCCTCACCGAGGTCCCTTATAGCCTGAGGGTAGTCGCCGTCTGCCGTTACGTGAACCGTAAGACCCGTATATGCTGCGGCGCCCGTTCTTTGGTCGTATCTTGCTATTGGCGTGCACAGAACGGGAACCGCGCCCGCAGCCTTTGCAACCTTGATATATTTTTCGTTGAGATTCCATTTAAAGGAAGTTCCCTTTGACGTGGTTTCGGTCTCCTTTGTACCGTTAGGGTCGGTGAAACGCGTCTTTTCGTACTTTTCGTCGTTATGGCCGAAGGCGATTATCAAGTAGTCGCCCGCGCCGATGGAACTCGTCAGCGCAGCATAGTTCGCCTCGGTAAGGAAGCTTTTCGAGCTTCTGCCCGACAGTGCAAGGTTGACAATTTGTTCCGCCGAAACGTCGAGATACGCCGCAAGCTGCGTGCCGTAACCGTAGCGCGGAAGATAATAATTGTCGTTGAAGCCGCATACGGTCGAATCGCCCACGACGTAAATTTTTTTGTCCGCAGGCAAAGGAACATAGTTGATTTTCGCCACTTAACCCCCCTGTAACAGCCGCCGTAAACGCGGCGTTAATTTTTTTATCGCCGTTTCATTATATATAATATATAATATATAAGTTAGTTCAGAATGACGTCTTTAAGACTGTTATATTTCAGCATTGCCGCTTCCCTCAGGGCGGATACGTCGAACGCGCCCGAAAAGGCCTCGTCGGAAATCGCCTTGGCCGTAAAAATCGCAGAGGCGGGAAAGCGCAGATTTTTGAGTTCGGAAAGCAACCTGCCGCTCTGGCGGGTGCCCATGAAGTCGCCGCCTCCCCTTATCTTCAGGTCGGCTTCTGCTATCTCGAAGCCGTCGGCGCTGTTCTTAAGCACGGAGAGGCGTTCGCGCGCTTGGTCGGTATCGTTGTCTGTTAGTAGGAAGCAATAACTCTTTTCGCGTCCTCTGCCCACCCTGCCGCGCAGCTGGTGGAGCTGGGAAAGCCCGAACATATCGGCGTTGTAAATGACCATTACCGTCGCGTCGGGCACGTCCACTCCCACCTCTATGACGGTGGTGGAGACGAGGCAATCGTATTCCTTTGCGCGGAAAGCGCGCATTACCTCGTCCTTCTGTTTGTCTTTCATCTTGCCGTGCAGGAGGGCTATGCGCGTGCGGGGCATTGCCTTTTTCAAATCCCAAAACAGCTCGGTGACGGACATTACGGTTCCCTCGTCGTCGCCCTCTATTCTCGGGCAAACGAAGTAGGCCTGTCTGCCCTTAGCCGCTTCGCGCTCTATCCACGCGAGCATATCGGAATATCTTTGGGGACGGATTACCGAAGTGGAAATTTCCTGTCTGGACGCGGGCTTTTCCCTTATCGTCGTAACGTCGAGGTCGCCGTAGAACACCAAAGACAGCGTGCGCGGAATGGGCGTTGCGCTCATTACGAGGCAGTCGCAGTTTACGCCCTTTCCGGTGAGTGCGGAGCGCTGGGCAACGCCGAAGCGCTGTTGCTCGTCGCAGACGACGAGGGCGAGATTTTTAAACTCAACGTCGCGCTGTATCACGGCGTGCGTTCCGCAGACCACGTTTACGGCGCCCGACTTCAGTCCGCTTTTTATCTCCCGCTTTTCCGCGGCCGTCGTCGTACCCGAAAGGAAGCGCACCTCGTATTCGGGCAGATACCTTTTTATCTGCTCGGCGTTCTGGCGGGCGAGCACTTCCGTGGGGGCGAGCATAGACGCCTGAAATCCCGATTTGACCGCCATATATATTGCGGTGAGCGCGACGGCCGTCTTGCCGCAACCGACGTCGCCCTGCAACAATCTGTTCATGGTTTTAGGGGAATGTAGGTCGCCGAAAATTTCGCGCACGGCGCCCTTTTGACCTTGTGTAAACGTGAACGGGAACCGCTCCGTAAATCCGTCTACGTCGGCGGCGGTCACGGAATAGACGTTCGTCCGCACAGTCTCCCTGTCGCCCTTTATGAGCTTAAACGCCGACACCAGCAAAAAATATTCCTCTATGGCTATGCGCTCGCTTGCGGCGGCTACGTCGTCCATCGTATTTGGGCAATGCAGGCGGGAATATGCCTCGCCGAGCGGAAGCAACTTATATCGCGCGGCGAGCGGGGAGGGTATACGGCTTACGGGCGAAACGTTTTTAAGCGCCTGCCTTACCGCAGTGCGCACGATACCCTGCGAGAGCGTGCCGCTCAAGGGGTATACGGGGAGTATTCCGCGAAGATTGCGGACCTCGTCGAACTTCTCGAACGAGGGATTGACGAGCGACGCGCCCATACCGTACTTGTTCTGTACCCTGCCGTAAAAGAGATAGCGGTCGGGCTTCAGCTTTGCCGCGACGTAGGGCTGGTTGAACCAAATTGCCTGAAAAACGTCGTCGCCCTGACGGCACAGCGCCTTTACGAACGGGCGGCGGGCGTAGCGGTTTTGCTCCACGCCCAAGACTTCGCACGGCGTTAAAACCATGCGGTTGTGCGGCGCGTTTATTATTGAGTTTGTGTGCGTCAAATCGAGGAAGTCGCGGGGGTACAGCTTCAACAAATCTTCCTGCGTAAACACGCCGAGCTTGTTGAATTGCTTTTCACGCGCCTCCGAAACGTACTTCAAATCCGTAAGTTTCATCCGCTTAAAAATTCAGGGAAGCGGAACGCTTCCCTTCAGTGTTATATTTTCTTATTCTTTCAGTTTACTCCAAACTTACCATATAATAATACACGGGTTGCCCGCCGTAGTGATAATCGACGTCGCAGTCGGGGTATTCCTCGGCGACCTTGGCGGCAAGCGCCTCCGCGTCGGCCTCCTCCACGCCCTCGCCGTAGAATAGGGTTATGACCTCGTGCTCGGAATTTTTCATGGCCTTAATCAGTGCAAGCGTAGTCGAATCTATATCGGTGCCCTTGGCGAGAATTTTCTTGGCGTTGAGACCGATTATATCGCCCTCTTTCAGCTTGAAGCCGTTCATCGTGGTGTTGCGCACCGCATACGTGACCTGACCCGCCGCCACGTTATCTATGGCGTGAATCATATTGTTCTTGTTCTCCGGAACGCTCTCGTCGGGATTGAATACGAGCGCGGCGGAAAAGCCCTGCGGCACGTTCTTGGTGGGGATTACGTGAATGGTCCGGTTGTCGACAAGCCCCTTTGCCTGCTCGGCCGCAAGAATTATGTTGGAGTTGTTGGGAAAGACGAAAACGTTGCTCGCGTTTATTTTCTGTACCGCTTCGGCTATGTCCTGAGCCGAGGGGTTCATAGTCTGTCCGCCCTCTATTACCCTATCGACCATGAGGTCCTTGAAGATTTCGGCAATGCCGTCGCCCGCGCAGATTGCGAGCATACCCATTTCCTTTTTCTCCGCCTCCAGCTTCTTTTTGAGCTGGCGGTTTTCCTCAAGCATATTTTCGATTTTAAGCCTGTCCAGCTCGCCCAGCTCCAGCGCGTAAGTCAACGCGATGCCGGGAGTGTTGGTGTGGACGTGTACCTTTATAAATTCGAGGTCGCCAATACAGATGACCGAATCGCCTATTCCCATAAGCTTTTCCTTGAGCTTGTCGATATCGGCGAGCGTGGTCTGTGGCTTGAGGTTGATAACGAAAAATTCGGTGCAATAGGCGAACTCGATATCGCCCAAGTCGAGGTTGATGATATCCGAGTTGTCGTCGAAATCGGGCTCTTTTGCGCTCTCCTGCGCCTCGGTGGGCATTGCGTCGGTGCCTATATCTTCACCCGTGATAGCCGCGAGGAAGCCGCGCATTATGGTCATAAGTCCCACGCCGCCGGAGTCTACTACCCCCGCCTTTTTGAGGACGGGCAGAAGCTCGGGCGTACGGGCAAGCGCTTCGTCGCCCACCGCGATGACCGCCTTTAAAAATTCTACGAAATCCTTATTTTTGGAGGCAAGCTTGGGGGCGGATTCGCTCATAAGCCTTACGACCGTAAGTATGGTGCCTTCCTTGGGAATAGAAACCGCGGAGTAGGCAACCTTTGTGCCCGCTTCGAGAGCCTTTGCAAAGGTCTTGGTATCGAAGGTCTCGTTACAGTCCTTTAAGACCGAACAAATACCCCTGAAAATCTGTGAAGATATGACGCCGGAATTGCCTCTCGCGCCGCGGAGCGCGCCCTTCGAAACCGCGTCGCAGATCTCCTGAAAACGGTTGGACGAGCAGGCGTTCATCTCCTTAAGCGCCGACTGAAGCGTAAGCGACATATTCGTACCCGTATCTCCGTCGGGTACGGGGAAAACGTTGAGGGCGTCTATTTTGGCCCTGTTTATTTCAAGCATTCTCGCACCGGAAGCAACCATTTTGCGAAATTCGGTGCTGTTCAATGTTTTTTGCATATCAATCCTCTTTAAAAGACGTTAAAAAGGCGGAACTCTGCCGCACAAAAAAGGGAGCTAAACGATATAGTTAAAGTTTAACCCCTACGATGTTGACGTTTACGGTGTCTACAATCATACCCGTAAACTTTTCAACCTTATATTTAATTCCTTCTTTTAAGCTCTCGGCGACCGCATTTATGGAAACGCCGTACTTGATGATAACGTATACGTCTATAAAAATTCTGTCGCCGCTGGTTATTACCTTTACGCCCTTGCCGCCGGCCGGTTTTTTCAGAAGCTCCGACAGAGAGTCGGTAAAGCGACGGGAAACGGTATCTACTATTCCGTAACATTCCAGCGCGGCGCTGCACGCCACCTTTGCGATGGCGAGGTCGGAAATCGAAATTTTACCGTAGACGTTGCTGGTATTAACTGACATAAATAAAAGTCCTCTCGGGTGAAACAAACAATCACCCGCATAACATTATAATAATATGTTTTTTGCGTTTTGGCAAGCAGATTGCCGTATTTTAGTTTAAATTGTTTATCTGCCGTCAAATTTATTTTGAAGAAAGTTAAAAAAAATTAGTCTCACGGCGGATTTTTGTTTGATTTTTTTAAAAATACGTGTTAGTATATGTAGGCTGTTATGTTTAACGGCGTTATTTTTAACCCTTTATGCACGGGTACCCCCGATTTTATGTACGGGAGCGAGACAGGAGGAAGGAAGTTATGTCAAGAGTTTGTAGCGTATGCGGCAAAGGCCAGCAGTCGGGAAATAACGTGAGCCATTCACACAGAAAGACCAGAAGAACTTTTAGGGCAAACGTTCAGAAAGTTTCATACGTAAACGCGGACGGAAAGGTAGTTAACGACTACGTCTGCACCAGATGCTTGAAGTCCGTGAACAGGTCTCAGGTTTAATTCAATCTAAAAAAATCAAGAGGTCGGTTTTTTAAACCGACCTCTTTTCCGTTGCCGCCCGATTTATTAAATGCCGCCGAAGTGAACGGCGGCGTTTCCTATGCCGTCTGTCTTTTCGCACCTGACCTCCGTGTATTCGTCCCCGCTCCCCTCTTTAAGCTGAGTATTGTAGAAATAAACTTCGCCCCACTGCTCCTCGGTGCCGGCGAAATACACGTCGCTCAGAATATTGCCCTGAAAGGCCGTTACGTGAATCTTTCCGACCGTGGCGGGAATGTATACCGTCGTGAGCGCTGTCTGCGTATAAACGTTGCCCGAGGAGGACACGACCGAGTTGAAGAAAGTCGAATATTCTATCTCCGATATGTTGGCCTTTATGTCTGCGGTGACGAGCGAAGAACAGCAATAGAACGCTCTGTCACCGAGGGAAGTAACGCTCTCGGGAATAACTATGCTCTTTAAGGTACGGCAGGTTGCGAAAGCCGAATAACCTATCTCCTCCACCGTATCGGGAATGGTGAATTCCGCAAAAGCGCACGAGGCGAACGCAAGGTCGCCTATTCGGGTGACGCCCCGCGGCAAAGTCACGTAAGACAAATTGTAACAGCCGTGGAACGCCGAGTCGCCGATTTCCGTGACGGGCAACTCCGCCTCGGCGCCGTCCGCCGAATAGGTTGCGGGAATTTCCACCGAGCTTAAGCCGAGCTTATTGCCGCTTACGCCGCTTACGATATAGTAAGTGCCGTCTTCGGAGAGAGTGTAGTTCACTACGGCTTCGCCGGAGCAACCGGCCATAGCTACGGGCAGTAACGCGCACGCGGCGGCGAGCGCCGAGGCAAAAACAAACTTTTTCATACGTATATATCTTATCACAGGCGGCGCGCTTTTGCAACAGTTTACGGCGCCGTGGCCGAAAGTGAAATTTCCGTAAAATTATTCGGCGCCCGTCCGTCCTACAGCACGCTTTCCAGCACCCTTGCGAAATTGGCGAATGCGAACTTCTCCACTACCCTCGCGCTCACTCCCCTTTTTCCGAGAGATTCCAAAAGCGGCGGAACGCACAGACAGTCGTCGAAGGGAGAATAGCGCGGTATGCCGTCGAAGTCGCTGCCGAAAGCGAGGCAATCCTCGCCGCCGGTTTTCAGGAGATGACAAAAATGGCGGTAAAAGCTCTCCGACGGGTCGCCGCCCAAAAAATCGCGGCACAAATTCAGTCCCACTACCCCGCCGCTTTCCGCAATGGCGCGTATCTGTCCGTCGGTCAGATTGCGGCTGACGGGGTTACATTCCGCGCAGTCGGAATGGGTGGCGACTACGGGAAGCCTCGAAAGTGCAAGGGCGTCCTCCGCCCCACCGTCGGAGAGGTGGGAAATATCGACGAGTATGCGGTTTCGGTTAAGCTCCTCCACCGCCTCGCGGCCCAAGGGAGTAAGCCCGCGGCTTTCACGCGCGGAAAAATCGGGCACGCCGCCCTTGAATATTAGGTTGGGACGGGCGAGAGCGTTTTCGTTGTTCCAGACAAGGGAGGCGATTTTTACGCCCGCCCTGCCGAGAGCGGATATCTTGCCGATATCTTCGCCGATAAAGCCCAGATTTTCCACCGTAAGCACGGCCGCCGTCCTGCCGCCCGAAAGGGCGGCAAGGAAATCCTTTTTCGTGATTACCCCGACGATATTCCCCTGCGAACCGATTTGTTTGCGGTAAAACGCGAGATACCTCTCAAAGTCCGCAGCGGCGTTTTCACCCTCGGTAAAAATGGCGAAGCACTGCGCGCGGCAGGAAGCTTTTTCAAGCTTTTCGAAGCTTACCTGCCCGTCGTATTCACGCATAGGCTCCCCTTTGTCGCAGCATACGGTTATGCTGTCGCAATGCAAATCGGCGTAGCCTACTTGCGGCATATAAGCTTTAGTACCGCCCTGACGGGCTTAGGTGGTTTGATACAGATTATCGTCATAGCTTACCCCTGTTTACAATAATCAGGGCGAGGTCGCCGTCTGCGACGGTCAGGCCCGCCTCATCCTCCTTTACGACGTTGGAAATGCCGACGCACCTGCCGTAGCCGATTTCGGGCGGCTCGGCGTACTTCAGCCCTGTACTTTCCATTATATGCAGAGCGCCGCCGAACGGCAACACCGAAAAGGTTACGCCGCGCATGCCGTCAAGGCATACCCTGCCCTTACCTAAATATATTTCGGAATATCTCGTTATCATTTTCGCGGCGACGCCGCGCGCGTCCGCGGCGTATAACAGGTGCAGATTGCCCAGAAAGTGATCCTCCCTGCCGCCTCCGCCGCCGTAAATTTCTATCTCGTTAACGCCGGCGCCGATAAGGCGGGAAAGGGCGATTTCGCCGTCGGTGAAGTCCTTTTCGCTCGGGTAGATTTTTTCGGGCGGCGGGTCGGGCGTATAGGAAAGGCTGTCGAAGTCGCCGACGTTTTCGTCTATTTTAACTTTGTATTTAGCCCACTCGTAGGCGCCGTCGCAGCAGACCACGTAGGCGTTTGACGCGTCTATTTTGCCGTCGTACGGCTCGCCGTTCAGAAGCAGTATTCCGCGCATTACTCTCCCCTTATCGCGGCGATTGCCGCGGCCGTATCGGGCGCGCCGAACACCGCAGAACCTGCGACGAGCACGTCCGCACCTGCGGCTATAATCTCCTTTGCGTTCTGCGCATTTACGCCGCCGTCGATTTCAATCGGCATATCTTTTTTGCCGATAACCGCGGCATATTCCCGCAGCTTTCCTACGTTTACGAGCGACGAGGGTATAAATTTCTGACCGCCGTAGCCCGGGAAAACCGACATTACGAGAACCATATCGCAGAGGGGCAGAACGGGGTAAATTTTTTCCGCGGGGGTGTCGGGATTGATTACCGCGCCGCACTTTACGCCGTAAGATTTTATTAGCTCTAAGGTCTCTTTAAGATAACTTGCGGAAATTTTTTCGCACGCCTCGTAGTGCACGGTTATTACGTCCGCGCCCGCCTCGGCGAAAAACTTTATCTGCGTCTTGGGGTGCTCTATCATCAGGTGCACGTCCAAGGGCAGCGCGGTTAATTTTCTTATGCTTTTTACCATCTGCCCGCCGAAAGTTATGGGCCCGACGAACGACCCGTCCATTACGTCGCAGTGCACGAGGTCGGCGCCCGCCGCCTCTATCTTTTTAACCGCCTCTCCCATTGCCGAAAAATCGGCGGAAAGTATGGAAGGCGCAACCTTTATTTTCATAATCTTCTC
>CAZELQ010000035.1:0-10756 GCA_964513195.1 uncultured Clostridia bacterium
CGACGGCGTGCCTTTTACCGTCATTGCGAGGAGCGAAGCGACGAAGCAATCCAGTGGTTTGACGTTATCGCGGACTGAACAAAGTGACAAAGCAATTCGGTAAAAAAGTAATGGGAAGTCGTATAAAACGAACATTACGGTAACCCCGGCTTCTGGATTGCTTCGCCTACGGCTCGCAATGACGGAAAGGGTATACGAGTTGGCTCGCAATGACGGGTATAGCAAAGGCGAGGCGGAACAACTAAATTACAATTTATCGGACAATTATAAAAAGCGAAGAATTTTAAAGTTCTTCGCTTTTTTATTCCTTATGGGAAGTCCGCAGATTGCGGACGCCTTTTTTTAAGACATAAGAGCGTGTATAAACGGCTTAATCATATTCACACAACCCCGCCAAAACTTGGGTATGGCCTCGATTACGCTCATCGCCTCAGCCTCGGTTGCCGCGTAGTTTTCGGGCGTAACCGCAAGCTTAGTGCCCGCCGAAGTCGTTAAACCGTAGCTCAGCCAACCGTACGCGGCATCGCCCACGCCGATATATTTACCCCACGCAAAACCGCCAAAGGCAAAAAGGCCTATCGAACAGCCGCCCATAGAAAAGCAGCCTATCGCAACGCCGCCGAGAACGATTATACCGAGTGACACCCCGCCCAAGGAAATTGCACCCGCGGAAATTGCGCCTAGCGAGAGCAAGCCCAAAGAAAGCATTGCGAACGAAAACAATCCCAAAGAAAGCAAGCCGACCGAGATAAACCCCGCCGAAACCAAACCGATAGAGAATATACCCTTGGCAACCCGCCCGAATCCTATATTGACGTGCACCAGCGGCAACCCGAAAATCGTCGTCTTACTCTTATATTCGAAGTAATACCCAAAAATATTATTGCTTAACAGGTTATATTGACGGGTCTTTACTCCCTCTTCCGTATCCCCGCTCTTCTCTTCGGCGTTATATTTCAAAAGATAGTCCACCGTACATCCGAACATTTCGCTCATTTTTAAGAGCGTGTCCGTTTCGGGGAAAGCCAAATCGCTCTCCCAACGTGAAACCGCCTGTCTGGTCACGCCAAGCCCGTCCGCAAGCTGTTGTTGGGTAAGCCCGAGCTTTTTGCGCTGTTCGGTAATTTTTTCACCTGTCGTCATGGTGCGCACCGCCTCCTTATTCGTATTCAGCATACAATCGCGTAGCTAAAAAGTCAATAACAGCGCAGTTTCCATATGTAACGTTGGGATTGCTTTTTGCCGAAACAGCAAATTGCAAGTCCCACCGTTTACGGGTCATGTTGAGCGGAGGGGGGGGGTACCGCTCCGTTTAAAATGACGGCATACAGCCCCGAATAAATCAAATTCGGCGGGACATATTGCCCGCCGAATTAACTTAAAGCTGTTTCAATTCGGTATACGCCATAACGAACGGCCCCGTGCCCTTTGCATCGTTCTCGACGACGGGCTCGGAAATGTAATACTCGTAACTGCCGTCGCGGCGCCTGTTGTTTTCGGGGCCTAAGCCTGCGACAAGGCAAATTCCGCCGAGGTTGAGCTTGCCGTCGGTTTCGGTGAGGTATTTATCGCATATTCCTTCGAAAACGCTCTTGCCGACTTCCGCATAGCGCTTGTCTACGTAACCGAGGCGCGCGCCCTTCATCATTGCGTAAGCTATCATTGAGGAGCCCGACGTTTCGGGGTAATTGCCCTCCCTGCCGATATAGTTGGGTACCTGCCAGAGCATATGCGTTTCGGGGTCGATATACTGCTCCACGCCCTCTATTGTCTCCCTGAAAATCTTACCCAGCGCCCTTCTGCCTTCGGATTCGCTCTCGGGAAGATAGGAAAGGACGTCTATCAGGCCTACCGTATACCAGCCGATGGAGCGGAGCCAGAAATTTTTCGAAAGCCCCGTTTGCTTGTCCGCCCAGAATGCCTGCTTAGAGCTGTCCCAGCCGTGATAGTAAAGCTTCTTTTCCCTGTCGTACATATGGTCGTATATGGCCGTAAACTGTTTGATGATTTCCGAAAAATCACCGTTGCCGCGCTCGGCGACGTAGCGGGTATAAAAGACCTCCGACATATAAATGCCGTCCAGCCATACCTGATTGGGGTAAATCGCCTTGTGCCAAAAGTTGCCCGTTTCGGTGCGGGGCTGTTCGACTATCTGTCTGTACAAAAGCTCTATCGCCTTGCCGTACTTCTCCTTTCCCCGTTCCCGTATCAAATCGAAGAGTATTCTGCCTTCGTTGAGATTGTCAAGGTTGTAGGTTTCCAACTTATAGCCGCGAATCGAACCGTCGTCGAACACGTAATAGTCGACGAAGCTGTCGATAAAATCGAGATATCTTTTGTCGCCCGTCTGCTTGTAAATGGAATAGAGCGACGTCATCATACAGCCGTCGATATAGTTCCAGGCGGGCGCCTTCCCGAGCCTGATATTCTCTATATTCCAAACGGGCGCTTCGGGCTTGGTCTCATCTATAAGTCTGTCAATATATTTATCTATAATTCCGTAATTCATTATTCACCTTTAATTTATCGATACTTTTCCGCAATTTTTCTTTATTATGGTATCGCCCCGAACGCCGTCGAACGTGACGTTTTTGAGGGTCACCTTTTCGATATTGTCGATATATATGCCCTCCTTACAGTAATCGCGCACGAAATCGAGCATAGCGGGTTTGAAAGGCTTTGCATCCTCTTTGAACGAGAATGAAACGTTTTCAAGCACGACTTCTTTGACGGGCTGCTCGACGAGGCCGTCGAAGTACGCGCACATACACTCGCAATCGGTACATTCTATATCTTTGAATACGAACTTGCCCATATAGGGAGTGTCCGCACCCACGGGGTGCTTTTCGCGCGACCAGACGTATTCCGTGTGGCCGTCGGGGTCGCAGAAATAATACATATTTATAACCAGCGGCGTTATGACGTTTATCATTTTGATATTCTCGAATACTACGCCGTCGATTACGGAGTCCTTGCCCCTGCCGCGCCTTGATTTTATTCTAAGGCCTCTATCGGTATGCTTGAACACGCACTGGCACACGGTCAGGTTCTTTAAGCCGCCCGATATTTCGCTGCCGAGGACTATCGCGCCGTGACCGTCCTGAAACAGATCGTTGCGTATGACGTGGTTGCTTGCGGGGGTCTTATATTTGGCGCCCATATACAGTTTGCCCGACTTTAACGCTACGCAGTCGTCGCCGACGGAGAACACGCAACCGACTATATTCACGTTGTCGCAGCTCTCGGGGTCGAGGCCGTCTGTATTGGGACCCGTATAGGGATTCTGCACTCTGAGGTCGTAGAAACCGAGGTTCTCGGAGAAGAACGGGTGCAAATTCCACGCCGCGGAATTTTTGCACGTAACGCCGTGCAATACGACGTTCTCGCACTTATTCAGGGTTAAAAGACGGGGGCGCGCCACCGCCCTGCCCTTGGGCGTCGCCCACCAGGTAGACTTGTCGGCGTTGCCGTTTATAGTGCCCTCGCCTACGATTTTGATATTCTTCTGTTTATATGCCGAAACAAAGGATTGGTGACAGGGGTAGGGATTGCCCTCCCACGTGGCCAGAATGTCCTCCGTGCCGTCGTCGTGTACGATTTTTGCGGGCACGTAGGGGTAATGCTCCTCTACGATATCGCCCAAAAGCTCGCCGCCCTTACGTATCTCGAGAGTTATGTCGGAGGTGAGCACGATAGGGCGCACCAAAAAGCTGCCCCCGGGGATTATTACCCTGCCTCCCTTGGGGCAACTGTCGATTGCCATCTGAACGTAATAGGTGTCGTCCGTAATGCCGTCGCCCTTTGCGCCGAGCTCACGGACGTTTACAGTGCCCGTATACTTCTCCGTGCGGAATTTCAAGGTGAAGCCGTCGAGGGTCGTGCCGACGGTATATTCAGTGTCCGGTTCAAGACTAAAAAGTGAAAAGACGTTGGTCTTCTGCCCGCTAAGCACCGTCTCGCCGCCGAGCAAAACGCCGTACTCCTCGGGCGAATAGTAGGGGTTCTTATTTTCCAGCTCGAAGCACGCGGTCGTGCCCGATACGAATAACAGCTTAAACATCGGTTTGCTCAATCTCCTCTGCTTTTCTTGCCTTTGCGGCCTTGGCCTTTTTAACGCCGTACACTATGCCGTCCTTAATGCCTATAAAAGCCATGTCGACTATCAAGGTCAGTACGCCGAACAGTAGCGGCTCTACGCCCACGTAATACATAAGCTCGGTGCCCGCTATTGCGTTGCACATAAGATTTATGCCCAGATAGCAATAGTTGACCACAAGCAAAACGCCGGTGTAATAGATGATATTCACGAAGAAAGTCCAAAACTTTTTGAACGGGAAAGGGAGCATAATATAGATATCGTACTCCCGCCTGTCGGACTGCATATACCCGAACAGAGGGTTGACGAGCATATCGACGATAACGCCCATTACGACGCCCGTGACGATAACGCCGTCCAGATCTTGCAATCCCGTGCCCATCATTATGAAGTAGCACACCGCGCCGGCAAACCAAAACTTGATAAAAATGGCCTTAATCCAAGCGGGAATTCTCGACAGCTTGTCCACCTTATACGGGTCGAATTCCTTTTCCTTTTTACCTTTTTTCGTCTCCTCTGTTTGCTCGCCCGTGCAATCCGATATCTTCATAGATATCTCTTCCTGCTCCTCGGGCGGAGATTCGCTCTTTAAAGCGGCGACGAGCTCGTCGACCTTATCGACCTTTAAGTCGTAATAATTTTCGATGGTCGACTCTTTTTCCTTTTTCTTTTTTGACATTATCTTTCCTAAAAAATAATCGACAAAACCAAGTTTGTCGATTACTGTAATATCTGATTAAAAAATTGATTTACACTTCTGCGCTCGTATCAATCTCATCAGAGAAATCGTTACTTGCAACGACCTTTTTGGTATTTATCTTGTTGATTGCTCTCTTATATACGGGCAACAGTGCAAATACCACGACGCAAAGCGAAACAAGTACCAAATGAGTTATGAGACAAGTTTGGGATTTATCGAAAAACACCAACTTGTCGGCGAGTATCGTAACGCCGCTGTTACGGAAGTTGTTCATATTGGCAAGGAACAGCGAGTCCATTGCGATAATAAGCGCAAATACGACGAACACCGAAACGATATAGGCGATAACCGGCTTTTTGTTCTTGGGGAACGCGTTAAGAAACAGCGGTAAAATAAGTATGGACGCAAGCGTCGTTACGAACATACACAAACCTATCGAACTTATACCCGTATTGTCTATCGTCAACTGCGAGAAAGTGCCTATCATACACAAATAGACGAACGAAGTTATGAGGGTCAATACCAAGGGAATGAGATGGGTTTTGCGCTTTAACTTGACGATGAGCTTTCTGAACCACTCTTTAAGCCCCGCGACAAACTTACCGGATTTTTTGGGATTACCCGCAGCGGCGGGTTCGGGCGCTATCGTTTTTTCAGAGCTTTCCGCGATTTGGTTTTCTGCCATAATATGCCTCCTTTAACTATATCGCCTTACCGTACTCGACGACGATCTGCTCGCCCTTGTCGTTCGTACCCATAACGGGCCTCTCGAAGAAATGCGTTCTCTCGGGGTCGAAACCGACTTTAATTTCGTCGCCAACCTTATAGTTGCACCACTCGGCAAACTTGCACACGACGTTCTTGTTGCCGATTTTACCGTGCACCAAGGTGTTCATACCCAAGTTTTCGTTGTTGGTTACGTGCAAATCGATATCGCCGCCGCGCACCACGTTTTCGGGGCGGACGCCCATAACGACGTCCTTGCCCTCGTATGCGCCCAATCTTTCGGCAATCTCGCCGGCAAGCTTGTACTCGAACAGCTCGCACACGAACTTCCCGCCCTCTATTTTACCGTCGAACATATTCATGGGAGGAAGCCCTATAAACGTCGCGACGAAAGTATTCGCGGGGCGGTCGTAAAGGTCTATCGGCTTGCCAATCTGCTGGACGTGACCCATCGACATGCAGACGATTCTGTCCGCCAAGGTCAAAGCCTCGGTCTGGTCGTGGGTAACGTACATCATGGTCGCGTTAAGTTTTTTATGAAGAAGTATCAGCTCGCGCCTCATCGACCCGCGCAGCTTCGCGTCGAGGTTGGAGAGCGGCTCGTCGAAGAGGAATACCTTGGGGTTACGGACGATTGCACGGCCTATCGCGACACGCTGGCGCTGCCCGCCCGAAAGCTGTTTGGGCTTTTTGTTGAGCTGCGTTTTGAGGTCGAGAATCTCCGCCGCCGCCATAACCTTGCGGTGAATAACCATTTTGTCTTCCTTACGGAGGGTAAGGGAGAACGCCATGTTTTCGTAAATGGTCATATGCCCGTACAGAGCGTAGTTCTGGAAAACCATGGCTATATCTCTGTCCTTGGGGGGGAGGCGGGTGCAGTCCTTACCGTCTATAATAAGCTCGCCCTTGGTGATATCTTCAAGTCCCGCGACCATTCTGAGCGTCGTCGACTTGCCGCAACCGGAGGGGCCTACCAATACGATAAACTCGCCGTCTGCTATGTCGAGATTGAAATCCCAAACCGCCTGAACGCCGCCGTCGTATATTTTGTCGAGATGGTTAATATGTACTTCGGGCATTACTCTCCCTCCTCTTCCGAAGCGGAAACGGTTTCGGTATTCGCGGCAGACACCGCGCCCCCTGCGTTTTCGTTGGCAGCTTGGGCGGCAGCGTCTTCCGCATCCATGTCCGCAAGAACTTTATCGACGTCGACCGCGCCGCTCTCCACTTCCTTTTGGAATTTTTCGAGCTTGACGCAGTTGATATAGCCTATTATCGCCGCAGCCAAAAGGCAAGCCGCGCTTGCCGCCAGCCAAATGACGAGTATCACGTAGCTTGCGGTCGAGGACAGGTCGGCGCCGAAATAGCGCACGTCAAGCGCGCGCACGTCGCCGGCGGGCAGGTTCATATCGTGTCTGAGCGCCTCGAAAGGCAAGCCGAACATTCTGATTATCTGAACGGCCGCAAGCACTAAGAGAACGTATGAATAATTTTTCTTATACGACTTAATTCCCTCCGAAGCGAGGAAAGTAGCCAATAAAACTATCAGCGTAAGTATGACCGAAATGCCTATCTGCCACATGCTGAAATAAGCCGTTTTATAGCCGTACAGCAGGCAGAAGTACAGGCACCCGAACACGATACCCAAAAGCGCGAGGCTCGCGGGCAGCTTGTTGGTCTTGTAACGCATTATATCCGAACGTAATATTTCCTGATTGGGAGTCAATTTCATATCATTCCTCCTCCTTTACAGGACATCCTGCGGCTTCCGCAACTACGGTATTTACCGCCGCGCCTCCGTTAGAGCCGTCCGCAAGCAGCTTGTTTTCTCCCTTTATAAGGAGAACTTTCCAAACCGTGCAGAGCGCCACGCAGACGGCGTCCGCAAGCACGACCGCGAACATAATAAACCCGAGAACGAAGTTGTAAATTTGGTTGGGATCGAGCGCAAAGCTGGGATCTGCCTGATCGGCGTAGTTTCCGTACGTCGTTATCGTCACGATCTGTCCGTCCACAATCTTATAATCAGTGAACGCTTCACCCGTACCGCTCTTCCAACAAATATCGTTTTGATAGAGGTTCATAACGTTCGCAACCGCCACGACCATATATATGGCGACAGCCAGCGAGAACACCACGAACACGCCCACCGCGATATAGTTGGTTATATAATACTTTCTGCGCGAATTGCACGCCATAATATACATTACGGCGACCAGCACTATCATCACTATGCCGAGCGCGACCAGCGTGGAAACGAAGTCGCCCGCCGCATTGACGAAGTTCGTGCAGTGTATTTTATCGACTTTGGTCTCCGAATTGATATAGTAATATACCTTGCCCAAGCCGCCCGTCATAAAGATGAGCGCGTAGACGAACACGAGCGCCGAAACCACGAGCGAAACGAGCATCAGGATTTTTTGAACTCTCATCTGAGTTTTCATTTCGAATTTCCCCTGTTCCGCCTTTCGCGGCGCCCGCCCGAAAGCGGGCGCCGCCGGCGGATTAAGTTCTTTTACGGCTACCAATCGTCAGCCGTTTCCGTTCTTTCCGTTATACTTTGAAAAGTGCGCGCAAATTAGTCCATGCCTGCGCATAATAACTTATTCTCGTTTCGAGTCCGTTACTTTCAAGGCCTTTAATATACGTTACCAAATCACTCGCATTAGCTTTCATATCATAGCTTCCGTCCGTTTCGCCGTTGGTACCGATCTTCAGAGAGGTATTGTAGCCCCAGAAAGCCAAGTCGATATAGACGTTGGATTTACCGGCCGAAGACGTGGGATTGTATATACCTACAAGGCTCGAAGACCCGTCAAGATACGTTTGACCCTTTATGTAAGTACTCTGCGAGGACTCTACGGGCAATACGGTAGGAGCTTCGGTGTACCACCAATTATTCGTGTCTATCGTCTGGGTTACGTGCTTTATGGTGCCGTTGTTGAGCGCCGCGGCGACAACCGACGCGCCGTCAAGTCCGCAGTCCGCCGTGCACTGGTATTCGAAGCCTTGGTCCTTGTTGCCGATGGGAAGAGCCGAACCTATTACGCCGCGCGCATAGTTGGTGTAGTTATTTTTATAGCTTCCAAGGAATCCCCTATCTTCCGTTGTAGCCAGGGTGCCGCTACCGCCGTCGACGTTTTTGCCGCCAACCTCTTCGCCGTGGAAGAACGCCTTGTTGTTGTCGGTCATTACGGGTATCTGCCTGTCCTTATATGCAATACCGGTGTAGATCTTGTTGTCGAACATGAAGTACTTCTGCCTGTTTTCCGCGTTTTCCGTCGTGTTGGCGATGAAGTACTGCTCATCGTCGTTCGTGTCTACCACGCCCGCGGCTTCGAGAGCGGCAAGGTCGCCTACGCCGTTGGTAACGGATACGCCTTCGATGGTGCCGGTTACGGGGTCGCCGTACCAATAGCCGTCGGAAGCAGTCTTACCTGACGCCTGGCTACCGTAGGAGCCGACTATCTGGCCGTCGTTGGAGTACAGGTAGTCGATGAACGCGAGTATCGCCGAAAGCTTTTCGGAATCACCGTTTATCGAAGCCAAGGGGATGCAGACGCCGGTGTTCTTAACCGAACGCCAGCTTTCGGTGAACCTCATAACGGTTTCCTTGCCGTCGCCACCCGTCGTGCCGTAGTCGTCGTTGGTATCCCAACGCGATACGGGCGTAACGATGGGGGCAAGATCAAACTTATCCGTGTCGGTTTCAGTGAAACCGTCGGTCGTCTGCGTCTGAACATAGTCGTAGAGCATGAAAGTCGTATTCTTGTCGGCTGCCCACTTCTTGTTTATCTGCGTCGACGTAGCAGCTACTTTATTGAAGAGGAGGCCTTCCTTTGCAAGGTCGTTGAGCTTTGCGGCCGCCTCGTAGGAATCTACATTGGTACGCGCATCTACGAGTTCGCCGTTGTGATTGATATAGGTGTACTCGAGACGGCTCGTCATGCCGCGCACGCCGTACAGTTCGCCCGCAAGAGAGATGAGGTCGTTTTCGCGCTGAGCCTTCATTTCACGGCCTGCGAGCGCCCAGATGTTTTCAGCTTTGGCGCTAGCCATGCCGGGGAACTGGTCGTAGTTGGTAACTACGCAGCGATACAAAGCCGTCATAAGGTCTGCATCCCAGGCAGCCGAAGAGGAAACGAATACGTCTGCAAGATTGCTTGCGGAGTACATAGCCGTCGTGGAAGACGTAGCCGCGCTTGCGGTATCGCCCTTGTAGTAAGCGACCTTGATATACTCGCGCAAAATCTTTGCAAGCTGTGCGCCGGTAACTTCGCCGTTCTTTGCGTTGATCGCGGCGTTCATAATGTCGACGATGTTGCCGCTCGTGCCGGTGTAAGCCGCGCCCACAGCCGAGTTATAAGCGCCGCCGAGGCCGGTCGACGTATCCGTCGCCGCCGTCAAAGCCGCGCCGTAGTCGCACTTTACAAACACGGTTCCGGTGCCGGAGGGGGCGGTCGTCTCGACTACCCAGTTGTCGTCAGCGACCTTGCCCATAAAGGAGGTTGCGGAGGTCGAAGTGCCTGCAAGCCCCTTTGCCACGGCCTGGTCCTTGAAGGTCTTGGTGCCGGCGATTTGAGTCTCGTCGTCGAGGATTGCCTTAACCCAGTTCCTCTGAACAAGCTCGTACTTTTCGATATCGTCGTTGCCGTCGAAGTAGGGAATGTAGTACATGGCGCCCGTGCTCGTATTCATCGTCAGCGAGTACTGGACGATGGGGTTCTGTTTGAGGAACGCCGCATAGTTGGGCATATATTCGAGATATTGGTTAATGTCGAGCAGCTTGTCGGTATTCGACATAATCTCCGAAGCCGACGCGTTTATAAAGTTATGGGACGCAATGTCGCCCTCGGAAATAGCCGAAGAAAGCTCCGTGCCCGATCTGCCGCCACGGGCGGTATTGGCAAAGTTTATGTTGAGCTTTTCTTTGAAGGTTCGCCAGGCGGGCTTTAAGGTTCCCGCCGCAACGGTCTTGCCGTCGAGGCTCTTCCAGCTCGATTTTATCTGCGAGCTGTCGTACGCGATCTCCCTGTCAACGTTGCCGGAGTCGATTATGTTGACGTACAGCGTCGTTCCGTCAGTATAGGTCAGATTTCCGTCCTTGTCGGTAGCCGGCTTCAAATCACCGCTGTTGCCGCCGCCGCCGGAGCAACCGAATAACCCGAACGCCATCGTACCTGCCATTACCACGGAAACCGCGGTAGCGGCAATTTTGAATTTTTTGTTCATTT
>CAZELQ010000036.1:0-1911 GCA_964513195.1 uncultured Clostridia bacterium
CTGCTGATTGCGCCGTAGGCGCCGACACCCTTGATACCCGTCGTATCGTCGCGGGTGAGCGCCAAATACAGTTCGGTCAGAACGCCGCCCGTTATTATCTCCGCATTGAGATCGACGCCGTAGTAATCGTCCGAAACGCCGAGCTTGTTTTTAAGCGAGTCGATATTGGTCGTATTAGTTATCTCCGTAACGGTGTTGCCGCCGATTACGACTGCGAGAGCGTCGATATAATCGTACAGCGACACCTCCTGCTCTTCCTTAACCTGCGTATATTTGTAAAGCCAAAGATCTTCCGTATTGTAAAGCCCCGAATCGAGCGACGTTATACTGTCCGGCAGGAAAGAAACGACTAGGCTCCACACGCTTGAACCCAACAGCCAATTGACGGTGGAATCGTCGCCGCTATTAAAGATATTGTCGACGAAGTACGCCGTCGTCATTACCTTATATTCGGAGGAGTCTCCCGTCATGTTCCTCGCCAAGGTGAGATAGCCGTCCTCGTAGGTCATTCCTATCCAATGAGCTTTCACCGTCGAGCCGGAAATTTTACCCATAAAGGAGAGATAGAACTGCCCCTCGTTGTTGAAACCCAACGTAAGGCTGATATTGGAAATCGTGATTTGCAGATTTACTACTTTTACATTGGGCAGAATGTTCACCGTTATCGAGCCGGTGAAGGTGAACGAGTCGTAAAGATTTCCGTCTTTGTCGGTGGCGGATTCGACGACGTCATCCAAAAGCGTAGGCAAAAATTCTATGCTTACGTAGCCGTTCCTGTTGAACTTCGAGTTTGAGGCCGCGGAGGTCTCCGAGGAGCTAAGCTCTGAAGAGAGCGTAAGCCAAGGCGACGTATTTGTGTTGCCGTAGTCGTCGGTAAACTCCGCGACTGCGGAGGTCGTCATTGCGTGGGTCTCATGGTTAATGTCTATCTCCACAACGCCCATCTCGCCCGCCGTTATGCCGAGGCCCGCTAAAAGATTGTCGAGGTCAATCTCGCCGTGGAAGACATTGTTTTCGGTTCCCCAAGCTTTAAACACGTTTGTATCGTTGAAGTTGAAATCGAGCAGTTTTTGAACGATAGATATCAATTTTTCTACCGAGTCGTCATCTACGGTCGGGGTAGTTTTGGTAGTCAGGGTCGAGCTGCCGAGGTTAAGCAGACCGCCGAGCTTAGAGAGCACGTTAGTATTGTTTACGGTATCGAAGAGCACTTTAAGCGTATCGTACAGGCTGTCCTGCGTCGCCATAAACTTTAGGTCGGGCAGAGATATATTCATAACGCGGCTTAAATTTATGTAGAATTTGGTAGTTTCGCCGCGGCGCTCGGTTATTACGTTAAGCTCTATAACGACGCCCTTGACGTCTATATTTAAATAGCCTTCCGCAAGCTTGCCCTTTTCGGACTCGGACGTGTAGGTTTCGTTGGCGACCAAAATTTCGGCTTCGATATAGATATCTTGCATGGTTTCTTCGCCCGTCTTGGAGCCGTCCAAAACGAACTCCACCATATAGGTGTTGCCGCCGAGAATGTTTTCTACGCTCATTCCCTCTATCGCGTCGAACAGGAAGTCGTAGACGAGCTTTACGAAGCCTTCGGTGTTTGAAGCGTTATTTGCGAACACGCCGTTCTCGGCGTTCAGTCTGTCTTTAAGCGAGGAGCCCTTTACGGCGCACGCGGTGTACGCGCCGTTCATTGAGAAGCGGCTGCTGAGCTGCAAATCGTATTCGAGCGAAAGCTTGCCGTCGGCGCCTATAACTACGTTGGACTGGTTGTCGTCCGCGATCTTGAGCGCGACCGACTTGCCGTCCGAGGTGAGCGTCAATCTGTTGAGGGCGCTTACCCAATCGGTTTTCGCCAGCACGCCGAAAAGCATTGTGATGAGTTCGTCTTTTACCGATATGGTCTCGCCG
>CAZELQ010000036.1:2011-10341 GCA_964513195.1 uncultured Clostridia bacterium
GTTATATCTATGCCGGCATCGTTTATAACGAGGCGAACCATAGGCTCGCTTGCCGCGGCGCTGCCGTTATAGAAGATTGCTATCGTAGAGGAGTCCGTCTTGGAGTTCTCGGTGAGGGACAGGGTGAGGTTGAGGGCGACGTATTTATTGCCCTCTTTCCAGCTGACTTCGCCCTCGCCCGCGATATTTACCCTTATGCCGTCGAGGTCGAGATAGGAGCTGCCGTAATCGTCGCCGCCTATGGTAAAGTATACGGCTTGCCCGTCTATTATCGCGTCGACCTGCTCCCAAGCGGCGTTTACGGTATTTACGAGGTCGGTCAAATCAAGGCATTTTTCCGCCTCGGGAAGCGAGATACCGTGCCTGCTTACCCCGTCTACCGTGACTTTAAGCCCGAGCGCGGGCAGAGTTGCCGCAAGGGGCTTTTCCTCTTGTACGGAGTAAACGAGGCGCACGCTTCCGAAGTTCGCGTCATCGTAGCCGAACAGCCCGAGCGCGTAGTCGACGTCGGCGGTCAAATACAAGCCGTCTTCGTCGGTTTCAATCTCCGTAAGAAGACGGGAGAAGTCGGCGCCCAATACTTTGCCCAAAAGGGACGCGAGTTTATCGGAAAGGCCGTCATCTTCGCTCTTGAACGGGTCGAGAGAAACGTTCGCCCTGTCCAAAAGCGCGCTTACGGCTTTTAACAGCTCGTCGATATCGCAGGTGACGTTGGCCGAAACGGACACGCCGTTTATAGCGGTAAGACCTACGATAAGCCTGCCGGACGAGGAATCGCCGCCGACGTAGCCCGCGACCATATCGGCGGAAACCGTCTTATTGCCGTAGGTGTAAGATACTTCCGCCTCTGCGGCAACGGTGGCGCCGTCCAACGCGACGTACGCCGTGAGATCTGCGTCTATGCCGCCGAGCTGCGAAAGGGTAACGCCCTCCGCGTCGCCGTCGAGCGTAAGCGCAATCTCTATATAGTCGGAATGTATTATGTCGAGCACGTCGGAAAGGACGTAGTTTAAGTTAAGACAGCCGTCGTAATCGGGTGCGGAAAGTTCGCCCTCCGCGCCCTCCACGCTAAGGTTAAGCCCGAGCGCGGGAAGCGCCGCGGAAAGTACGCCGCCGCAGCCGCTATCGCCCTTTTCGTATTGCAGGGCGACGGTGCCGAATTTGACGCCCGCGTCGACGTCGAGCATTTTCAAAAGAGTGTCTATGCTTACGCTAAGCTTTATAGAAGAGCCGTCGGCGTACAAATCCGACAGGAGATTTATCACGTTGACGGAGAGCGCGCCGTTAATTAAGGGCACGATATTATCGAGCGCGTCGCCGGAGAGACCGCCCGTCGTAAGCACGGCGCTAATGCCGTCAACGAGGTCCTTTACGTCGCAGACGAGTTTGACGTCGGCGTCCGCCCCGTTGAGGTCTTTAAGGCATAAAACCGCCTTGCCGTAGTCGCCGCCCGAAGTGTAGTCGTACCTTACGGAAAGGTCGGCGGTAATTTCATTATTTTTATAGGTGTAGGAAAGCGAGAGGTCGCCGCCGACGGCAACGCCGTCCAAGTCCGCATAGGCGGTAAGACCGACTTTTAAATTTTTGAGCGCGTCGATTTTAACCTGCTCGCCGCTGCCGTCCAAGCTTACGGAGACCTCGATGAGGTCGGAGTCGAGAAGGTTATAGATATCGGCAACGTAGTCCGCGAGATTTGCGGGCGTTTCGGCCTTATCGTGGCTGATGACGGGCGCGGTCGTCGTAAGAATGGTAAGCGAAAGGTCGAGAGGCTCGCCGCCGACGGTTATATCTCCGATCGTGCCGCCGCGGAAGGTTATCGCGCTGCCGTTTACGCCGAACACGAGCCTTGCGTTAATACCCACGCCCAAGCCGAGCAAGTCGTCGGTATCGAGGGTTAAAATCGCGCGGCTGTCGTCCGCTTCCAGCGTCATACTGTTCATAAGCGCGGTGAGAGGGTCGTCGGCCTCCTCCCCGTATACGCTTGCCGAAAGGGGTGAAGCGCCGCCGCCCGAAAAGGCGGATTTGATTTTTTCGATAAATCCGCCGAACTGCCCCGCCGCAAGCTTTACCTCGGCGAGGTTTGCGGTGAGCGCGAAATTCTCGCCGTAGTAGGCTTCAAGGTTGCCGTCGGCATACTCTACGTATAGATCCTGCCTGCCGAGCGTTCTGCCGAGAGAGGCCTTGACCGCAAGCGTGCCGAGAGGGTCGGCAAGGTCGAGAGTGGCAAAGGCGTAACCCTCGAACTTGTTTTTGCCGAGCTCCGCGACGAGCTCGAACTGCTGGCCGCCGTTCATTACCGTAGAGAAGCCGTTGGAAAGAACGTTGGTTACGTCCATAACGGGCTTATCTTCGACGGAGCTGCCCGATTCGAGAGAGTCGTCGCCGAGATACTGTTTATAGTATTGGTCGTAATAGGCGTAGTGCTCCGCGTCGAAATGGTCTTCACCGTAATAATATTCGGTGGAAAAATCGGAGACGGAGGAAACGACGACGCCCTTATTTATCGTGGAGACCTCGTGCGTGGACGAGGAGCGGATTACCCAATCCGCGTCGAACACGAAGGTGATTTCTATGCTGTTGAATTCGGGGTAACCCGAAAGCCCGCCTCTCGTCTTCATGCCGAACTGATAATAATAGGTGGAAGCGACGGGGTCGAGGGTGAAGCTTAACGAGTAGGTGCCGTCCGCATTGACCTGCACTGCCCCGCTCGAGGTTATATTCTCTTCGTTTATTATGTATACGGAAAGCTCGTTGGGAAGAAGCCCGTAAGTATAATGGTAACCGCGCTCGTCGAAATACAGGGGCGCCTCCTCACTCCATTCCGCCGTGGTGGGCACGGTGTCGGCCTTGGGCGTTTCGCTGTTGCGGGCGTAGGTATCGTACGCGCCCTCCTCGTTCAGTACCGTACAGGACTGCGTGCCCGTCTTGACCATCGACGAATAGGTTATGTCGCTGCTGAGCAGAACGCCGTCTTTATAGTCCTTCCAAGTCCTCGTGGTCTGGGTTGCGATAGACGCGGCGGTGACGCCGTAACAATAGGAATGGTACTGCTTCTGCGCGCCGAAAACGTAGTTTATGTACCCCAAGTTCTCCGCACAGGTGTGCGCGGTGGGGAGACTGCCGTCCGTAGGGGGTGCAATCTTGATTATCTCCAAGTTCTCCGGCTCGGTCAAATCCGCCGACTTGGGCATACACGCCGAAACGCCGAAAGCCGCGGCGCACGCGCCGACGGCGGTAAGACATATTACGGCAGCTTTTCTCAATGAAAATTTCATATTATTTTTACTCCGAAGGGCGGCGAAAACCAAATTCACTACCCATTATAAACATTATGACAAACTAATTATATTAAACGCAAAACGGATTGTCAACAAAATTTAATGCAATGTCATAAAAATATATTACTTTAACCGCCGATTTATTACATTATATTACAAAACAGCGCAAAATTCCGCCTTAACATAAATATATAATATAAGAAAAAAACAGGGGAGCGGGAATTCGTCATATGTCGGACTGCATCTATATAACCTCCGCGAGAGGGGGCGAGGGCGCCACTTGCGTTGCTCTCTATCTCGGTCTGGCGCTTGCCGCGAAAGGCGAGCGGACGCTCGTTTTAGACGGCGACAGCGACTGTGCGAGCGCCATGCAGATAAGCGGGCTTAGCGAATTGAACGTCTACACGCTCGCCGACGCGCAAAGGGGCGCGTGCAGAACCAAGCAGGCGATAACCGGCCACCCCCTCTCGCCCAATCTGTATCTTCTGCCCACTCTCGGCTGCAACGACGGCGCCTTTTGCGAGTACGCCGTAAAGGAGTGCTGCGGGCAATTCGACGCGGTTCTGTGCGACGGCGCCGCAGAGGGCGCGTGCAACAGAGCCGTTTTGGTGACGGGCCCCTACGCCTTCTCGCTTGCCGCCGCAAAAAAAAGAGCCGCCGCCCTTTCGGACGCCGGATTTAAAGAAGTGAATTTGATCGTCAACAAGGTCAACGGCGGGCTGGTGTTCGACGGCGCGGTGCTCACACCGCAGGAAACGGCGGCCGTGATAAGGCTGCCGCTGCTCGGCGTGATACCCGAAGATTTAAGCATGCCGTTAGGTAAAATAAAGCCCTCCACCCGACGCGCGTTCGAAATGACCGCCGAGCGCCTGCTCGGGAGAAGCGACAAAGTTTACGGGGTGATAAAGCCCTATACGGGCGTTGCGGGCATAATCAAGCGCAAGCTGAGGGCGAGAATATGAACTGTACGTTTATAGCCGACAGGGAGTACATGACCGACGAAGAGCGCGAACTGTTCGTAGCCGACTTAAAGGCCGTGTGCGGAGAGTATTTCGAGGCGGGAGAAAAGTTTTCCCTCGACGTCACCAAAACGGAGACGGGTTTTTCGGTGTGCGTTATATTCGACGCCGTCAGAATCAAAAAATTCAAAAGGCCGCGTTAGAGTAAATCATCTGCACGGCGGAAGCGAGCTGTTCGTCGCCGTAGCTGACGTCCCAATCGGCGTATACCGTCTTACAGCCCATATCCGTCGTAAGACCGACGTCGTGTATGCTCTTTTCGCCGTTCGGCCAATATATTTTCGCGGTGGTAAGCTTTAACGCCTCGCCCGTGGAATTGTTGACGAACGTGGTCTGCATTATTCCCTTGCCGTAGCTCCTGCAATCCTTGTCCTCGGTACCCGTCGCGCGCAGGTAACCGTCCGAAAAGTCGGTGAGGTAAATATCTTCGTAGCCGATTACGCCGTTTTCCACCAAAACGCCTATCAGCGCCTCCGAAGCGCTGGCCGTTCCGTTATCGGCAAGCACGGCTACGGGAGTGCCTGCGGGGAGCTGGCAATCCCCCGAAAAATCGTCTCTCACGGTATAGCCCTCTTTGCGGCCGTCCTTATAAACCGCAACCATCGCGACTGCGTTCCTGTCGGGCAATTCCCCCGTGAATATGTCCGAAATACTGCACATTACGTCGACGTAACCGCCGCCGTTTCCGCGCAAGTCCAAAATGAGCGAGGTGCAATTTTCCGCGTTGTATTTTTCGATAAGCGCAGCCATTTCGTACGGGGCGTTGCCGTAAAATTGGTCCAGCCTCAGATAGGCGGCGCCCTGCGGCAGACAGCTTATGCCGTAGCCCTCTCCGCTGTGCTCCACCGTCACGAGTTGGCCGTCACGATAAGTTATGCTCCACTCGGCCGACGACGTGGCCATATTGCAATAAGACGCGGTGTAGTCCTGCTTCGAGACGGTCTTTTCGCCGTGGTCGCATATCAGCACGAACTGCTCGTCCTTTTCGCGTTCGTCGATAAAATCGGAGAAGTCGTCCGAGCTTTCGAAGGCGACCGTCCGCCCATCCGAAGTTCTGCCGCCGAGCACGAACTCGCCCGCACGCAGGCCGCCGTAATATGCGGGCGAATTGCCCACGACGTATTCTATTATTATGCCCTTTTTGCCCTGCGGATGAACGCCCTCGTCCACGTAAAAATAGGAGACGCCTATACCGCTTTTGCTTCCGGAATTGGAGGCGAGAAGCGCTTGATATTCTTCCGCAGTGTAGTAGGCCGAATAGCGGTCGAGGCAGGCGGCAAGCCCTTCCAACGAGCTTACCGTCAGGTCGTCCGTAGATACGTCCTCGTAGTAGTTGTTCTTTATGGTTTTGATAACCCAATCGAAGGACTGACTGCTCTTCGAACGGGTGAGTCTCGCCGTAAGGAAGCCGCCTCCGAACGCCGCCAGAGCAATAGCCGCCGCGGCTACCACGGTTATAACGGTTTTGGTAGTTTTCTTCTCTGTCATTTCTTCTGTTCCTCCGCATAGGAGCTGTAAAGTATTATAAACGTGACCGCGTCGCCGAACCTGCACACGTCGAGACCGGTCATGTTTTTCAGCTTTTTAATTCTGTAAATCAGCGTGTTTCTGTGCATATAAAGACGGCTCGCCGCCTTGCTCACGTTTAGGTCGTTTTCGAAAAGACAAAAACAGGTTTTGACGAGCTCCCTGTCCGAAAAAACGCGTCTGTACGGCGCCAACTCTCCCCCCTTAGGAAGGGACGAAAGACGAAGCCGCGCGGCCTCTTCGAGCAATGACGAAAGCATTTTTCCGCCGCCGTTAAAGTTGATTGGTTCAAGCATATTACCGCTCCTATCGCCTTTTTCGCACGCTTTCGGGCAAATTTGCGCGCGACGGGTCGTACGTATATTATATACGCCAAATTACGATTTTTCAACCACTTTTGCGTGAAAAGGAATTTTAGCCGCCTGAAAGGGGCAAAATATTTACAGGGCACGGTAAAAAAATAATAAAAAGAAATTTTATTTAGTGGGTTTTCACCTTGACATACGGTTAAGTTTGTATTACAATCATATATAGCCAAATTGGCTTTTGGGCCTTTTTGCGCGCTCTAAGACAGCATAGCGTCGCCGATAACGGCGTAAATTCTGATAAAACCAACGGAGATATTCTTATGGCAGAAAACACGATAACCGAAGCCGAAGCCGAAGCCGAAGTAGCAGTAGAGGCAAGCGGAGATACCGAAGTGCAGGCAACCGAAGTTGCCCAACCGGCCGAGGCTCCCGCTCCCGTTTCGGACAAAGAAAAAAAAGAAAAAAAGAAAAAGCTGGCCGTAGTTCTGACCTACGTCGTAGCTCTCGTATGTATTCTGGCCGGACTTTTGGTTCCGCTCTACGATATGGGCGCCGCGGTTATTACGGAGAGAATGCTTCTTAGCCACATTCCCGCAGAACTGAACTATTTGGTTGCTCCTATAACCAAAACCGAGCTTTTGCCAAATTTGCCTTCGTTTTTCGTAAGCAGCGGCGCTCTTCCGACGGCTTTCGACTTCGAGGCGCTCGTCCTCGTACTGTATGCGCTGACCTGCGTTCTCGCGCTCGTCATGCTGATACCCGTTTGCGTATGCAAAAAGGAAAAGAACGCATACGTAAGATGTGCGTTCTCGGTTGAGATAATAGCAATGCTGCTCTCGGGAGCATATATAATCGCCCACACCTACAGCCTCGTTTACGGCAACCTTTCGGAGTGGACGGACTACAATATGTTCATCGTTTTGGGCGGTACGCTTATCGTAGCCTGCATACAGGCAATCGTGACCAAGGGAGGCATGGGCGTTTCCAGAACGCTTGCGTTGGTATTCTCGGTGCTCTCCGCACTGTGCATACTCGACCTTACGATATTCATTCCACAGCTGTCCGGCGCGCTCGGAAAATTCTCCTCCGCCGTAGGCGGCGGCGAAACGGCGAACTTCATAGGCGGCGAAACCTCCATGAACGGCCTCGGCTTGTTCGGTCTGTTCGAAATAATCCATATTACCGACATTATCACCATTTTCAAGGGTCTGTCCGCAACAGGCATCGTTTTCGAGGTGCTCGTGATTTTAATCGTTGCGATGGTCGTTCTGAATATGGTTTCCGACGTTATAGGCATTGCGACGGGCAAGCTTTTAGATAAGAACGGCATGCCCCACAGACACCGCGCCTACAACACCTATTCTCTGGTAAGATATATTCTTACGTTCATACTCGTAGTTGCGCTCATCGTGCTTTCCTTCGTCACCGAGGGAATTTCGGCCGGCCTCTACCTCTACTTCCTTACGGTATTGACCGTCGTGCTGTTCATCTGCGCGATAGTCAGGACGGCACGCGACAACGCGAAAGTCAAGAAAGCCAAGGCGGCGGCTCCTGCGGCCGAAACGAAAGAGTCCGTTGCCGACCTAAGCATAATCGACGACCAGCTCACTTCCTCCGTCGGCGGCGAGGACGTCGTCGTCACCGAAGAACCCATTATTATTTACGATAACGATATAAATTACGTTGCGGAGACGCCCGTTACCGAGGCGCAACCTTACGAGCAGCAGACCCTGTTCGAAAGCACCGAAGAAAAGCCTACGGAGACGCCCGTTACCGAGGAGCCCTACACCGAGCCCGAACAGAACGTTTACACCGATTTGGATTTCAGCGCGTTCGATACTACCGAGCCCGTAACCTCCAACGGCGAACAGCTTGCGCTTGACGACCCGTTATTGGCGGCTGCGGCACCCGCTCCCTCCACCGTGTTCGTATACGGCGGCGACACCGACGAATTTATGGAGACGCTTACCGACGCCGAGAAGATAGAGTTCGTACAGATATTCCTTAAGAAGTCAAAGGGCGAGATACGCGGTATTCCCGAATACAGGATTAACGGCGATAACGACGATTTCTTCCCCGCGGTATTCGTATATATGGCAAGAATCCGTCCTATGGTGAGCGAAAACCTGCTTTCCAAGATGTACAAACAACTCGGCAAGATTTAACTAAAACGTCAAAAAATTTACGCCGAGCGGCAT
>CAZELQ010000037.1:0-10219 GCA_964513195.1 uncultured Clostridia bacterium
AAAAAACGCGGGCAGGAAGCTTCCTGCCCGCGTTTGGTATTCGGTTTTTATTCGCCGAAATATCTCTTGAGAAGTCCGGCAAAACCCGCTCCGTGACGGGCCTCGTCCTTAGCCATTTCGTGAACGGTGTCGTGAATGGCGTCATAGCCGAGCTGCTTAGCCCTCTTAGCGATGGCAAGCTTGCCCTCGCAAGCGCCGGCTTCGGCCGCCGCGCGCAGCTCCAGATTCTTCTTCGTGGAGGGGGTAACGACCTCTCCCAAAAGCTCGGCAAACTTCGCAGCGTGCTCGGCTTCCTCATAGGCATAGCGCTTGTAGGCCTCGGCTATTTCGGGGTAGCCCTCGCGCTCGGCAACTCTTGCCATTGCAAGATACATGCCTACCTCGGTGCACTCGCCCGTAAAGTGTGCGCGCAGTCCTTCCATGACTTCCTTGTCTTCGACGACGCCGTCGCCTACGTGATGCTCGCAGGCATAGGTCGTCTTGCCCTCGTCGACGGGGGTAAAGGTCTTGGCCTTGCATACGGGGCAAACTTCTACGTCGTCGGCTACTATTTCGCCGCATACTGTACATCTTTTCATAATATTTTACACTCCTGAAATTTATTTGTTTTCACTACGCTAAGTGTAACATAACGCAGTTAAAATATCAATCATAAAACCGTAATTTTTTTCTTATTGTCTTAAAATTTCACTTTTTAACTCACGGAATTCACAGACCAGACGGGTCGCTCCCGCAGCCGCGAGCTGTTCCCGCGTGCGGTAGCCCCAGAGCACGGACGCGCAGTCGACCCCCGCGTTCCGCGCCGTCATAACGTCCGTTTCGCCGTCGCCGACGAGAAGGCACTCCTCTTTTTTTACGCCGAGCTTATCTATAATTCTATATACGGCTTCGGGAGAGGGCTTGAGCGGCAGACCGTCCTCCTGCCCCTGAAAGCAATCGAACGCGAATTCCTTAAAGAATATCTCTTCGGCTTTCAACGCGGCGGCGTGCGGCTTGTTGGTCAAGACGGCAAGCTTTACCCCTCTTTCCTTTAGTTCGCGCAAGGTCTCTTTCTCGCCCTTATACAGCTTCGCAAGCCCGTCGTCGCACGCCGCATACGCGGCCTTGTAAACGGAGAGCACCTCGTCCAGCCTGCCGCGGTTGTCTTCGCCTATGGCAAGCCGCACCAGCTCCCTCGCGCCGTTGCCGATATAAGTCATTGCACGGGCGCGGGTGACGGGCGCCATACCGAATTTTTCAAGCGTCTGGTTCAGCACGGAAACTATGTCGTCAAGCGAGTCTAAAAGCGTGCCGTCAAGGTCGAAAATCACTGCCTTATACATAAGTCACATCTTTTCGGGTACGCCCAGTCCCAAGAGACCGAGGGCGTTTTTCATGACCTGCAAAGTCGCGGCGGTGAGGGCGATTCTGAAATCCCTGACCCCGTCCTCCGCGGTGAGAATTTTGCAATCGAAGTAGAATTTGTTGTATTTCTGCGCGAGGTCGACGGCGTAGCGCGCTATTATGCTGGGCTCGTACTTATCGGCCGCCTCCGCAACCGTTTCCCCGAACGTGGAAAGCGCTTTAACCACCTCATATTCCTGAGGCAATATCTCATAGCCTTCGGGCAGGGCGCGGCTGTAGCCCTCCCCCGCCTTGAGCAGAACGGAGTTGGCGCGGGCGCAGGTGTATTGGCAGTAAACGCCCGTTTCGCCCTCGAAGCTGAGCACCTTGTCGTAGCTGAATACGATATCTTTTATCTTATTGTTGTACAGAGCGCCGAAAATAACCGAGCCGACGCCCACCTTTTCGGCGATTTCCGCCTTGTTCTCCAGCGCGGGGTTCTTTTCCTCGATGACCTTATAGGCCTTCTCGACGCACTTGTTTATTACGTCCTCGAGCCATACCACCTTGCCTTTTCTTGTGGACATTGCGCCGTCCTCCAAGGACACCATACCGTAGGCTACGTGCACCATATCTTTGGCCCAATCCTTGCCGAGTAGCTCCAACACCTTGAAAATCTGCTTGAAATGCAGGTTCTGCTGGTAGGCCACGACGTAGAGGCATTTATAAAAATCATAGGTTTTCTTGCGGTAATATGCGGCCGCGAGGTCGCGCGTGGCGTAGAGCGACGCACCGTCCGAGCGCAAAATCAGGCAGGGGGGCATGCCGTACTCTTCAAGGTCGACTATCTGCGCGCCCTCGCTCTCCTTTAAAAGCCCCTTTTCTTTCAACTCGTCTATTACGGGCTGCATCTTGTCCGAATAAAATCTTTCGCCGTTATAGCTGTCGAATTTCACGCCTAACCTGTCGTAAATTTTATTCACGTAGGAGAGAGTGAGCGCTTTGAACCACTCGAAAATCTCATTGGCTTCCCTGTCGCCGCTCTCGATGAGGCGGAAATATTCCCGCGCTTCGGCCTCCATTTCCTCGGTCGCCTCGCTGTTGAAGCGGACGTATAAATCGTTAACGGCGTGTATTCCGCCCCGCTCCACCTCCTCTTTGTTTCCCCAATGCTTGTAGGCGCAGATAAGCTTGCCGAACTGCGTGCCGTAGTCGCCGAGGTGGTTTATGCCCACCACCTTGTAGCCGAGGAAGCTGTAAATTCTGTACAGCGCTCCGCCCAGAACGGTTGTGGAAAGGTGGCCTATATGGAAAGGCTTTGCAATGTTGACCGAGGAATAGTCTATACACACCGTCTTGCCGTTGCCGACGTCGGACGAGCCGTAGCTCTCTCCCAAAGCGAACACGTTTTCCAGAACCTCGGCGCACAGAGCCGCCTTGTTGATTTTGAAATTGAGGTAGCCGTTGAGCGCGGCGACGGACGCTATTACCCCGTCGCACTCTATCGAAGAGGCGAGACTCCCGGCGATTGCGGCCGGCGATTTGCGCAGAATTTTTGCGAACTTAAAGCAGGGCAGAGCGTAGTCGCCCATCTCCGTATTGGGGGGAAGAGCCACGGCCTCCTCTATCTCTTGGGAAGAAACGCCGTCGATTTTGATTTTTCCGGCGATGTATTTTTTGTAATTCATACCGCTAATTGTAGCACAACCGAAAAATTATGGCAAACAAAAGGCTTGATTAAATACGCGAATTATTATATAATAACTAAGTAATTTGCATAAGGAGCATAACCTGATGAAGTTAGGCGTAGTAGGATTGCCCAACGTAGGCAAATCGACCTTGTTCAATGCGATAACGCACGCAGGTGCGGAGGCGGCCAATTACCCTTTCTGCACGATAGAGCCCAACGTGGGCGTGGTAGCCGTACCCGACGGGCGGCTCGATAAGCTCGCCGCGCTGTACTCCAGCAAAAAGGTCACCCCCGCCATCGTGGAATTCGTAGACATAGCGGGTCTGGTTAAAGGCGCTTCCCGCGGGGAGGGCTTGGGCAACAAGTTCCTCTCGCACATAAGGGAGTGCGACGCAATCGTGCACGTGGTGCGTTGCTTCGAGGACGGGAACATTACCCACGTAAACGACAAAATCGACCCCGTAAACGACATTACCACGATAACTTTGGAGCTTATTCTGGCCGATATAGAGACGGTGAACAAGCGGCAGGACAGAATACGCAACACCGCAAAGGGCGGCGGCAACAAAGAAGCCGCGGCGGAGTTCGCCGTATTGGAAAGGCTGGAAAAACACCTCTCCGCAGAGAAGCCCGCGAGGCTGTTCGTCTGCGACGAGACCGAGCAAGAATTTATAAACAATCTGTTCCTTTTGACCGCAAAGCCCGTCATATATGCCGCAAACATTTCGGAATTCGATATGGGCAAGGACGAGGACGACATACCCTTCGTCGTCAAGGTCAAGGAATACGCCGCTGCCGAGGGCAGCGAGGTTATGGTAATCTGCGCCAAAACCGAGGAGGAGCTTTCCCGTATGGAACCCGAAGAGAGCGCGATGTTCTTGGAGGAGCTCGGGCTTGCGGAGAGCGGCTTGAACCGCCTTATAAAGAAGAGCTACCGCCTTTTGGGGCTCATCTCCTATCTCACCGCGGGCGAAAAGGAAACGAGGGCTTGGACGATTAAAAACGGCACCAAGGCGCCGCAGGCGGCCGGCGTTATTCACACCGATTTCGAAAAGGGCTTTATACGCGCCGAGGTCGTGGACTATCAGACCCTTTTGGACTGCGGCGGACTCGTAGGCGCGCGCGAAAAGGGCAAGGTGAGAAGCGAGGGCAAGGATTACGTCGTAAAGGACGGCGACGTCATACTGTTCAGATTTAACGTGTAATAAATCTACTATTCCCCTTGGCTTCCCCCTACGTGAAGGGGGAAGCCAAGAAATTTGGAAAATAACAAATTACTACGCGCTTTCGGCGCGTAGTTTTACTTTAACTCAACAGCGTTTTTATAATTTTACTTCTGAGCGGCGACGAGGCGAATACGGTCTTGTCGCCGTTTTGCTCGTCCTCTAAAATTTTTCCGCTCTTCATTACCACTATGCGGTCGGAAAGGTACAGCGCCTCGTCCACGTCGTGGGTTACGAACAGCGCTCCCCTGCCCTCCTCGGCAAGCAGCCTGCGCGAAAGCTCCATTGCCGCAAGCTTGGTCTTTAAATCGAGAGAGGAAAACGGCTCGTCCATAAGAACTATATCGGACGGAAACAGAAGCGCGCGGCACAGCGATACGCGCTGCGCCTCCCCTCCCGACAGCGTTATGGGATAGGCGTCCTTTTTGCCGTCAAGCCCTACCCGCCCGAGCATATCCGCCGCTTTTTCTTCGTCCGCGCCGATTAAAACGAGATTTTTAAAAGCGGTGAGATTGGGAACGAGACGGGGCGTTTGGAATACGTAGGAGACCTTTACGGGGCTTATCTCGCCGCCGAATTTTATGAGACGCGCGACGGCGTTTAAAAGCGTGGTCTTGCCGCAACCGCTCTCGCCCAAAATGCAGGTTATAACCCGCTCGTCGGCCGAGAGGGAAAAGTTTTCGTAGACCTTGTTTTTGCCGTAGCTGACGGACAGATTTTTTATTTCAAACATTCTTCGCGCACCTCTTCCATTTGAACACGCGAGCGGCAAGGACGCCGAAAATCATTTCGGCCGCTATGCCGAAAATCACCGCGCACAGCGTCAAGGCGGCGAGGCGGGGGAGATTTATATAGGCCTGCGCCTGCACCATGAGTCCGCCGATTGCCGTGTAAGTCGCGGCCATCACCTCGGCGGAAATAATAAGCTTTATGCCGAAAGAAAGATTGACGCCCGTCTGGGCGAGCGCGGAGGGCGCAATCTGCGGAATATAGATTTTAAACAGAGTTCTCTTGACGCCGATTTTATACACCGCCGCCATTTCCAAAAGGTCGCCGTCCACCCCCGCTATCGAGTCGGTAAGCTGGGAATATATCATGGGGAACAGCACCAAGGTAGCCACCAAGACGGGCGCGGTACGCGGCGAAAGCCACACGAGAATCAAAAGCATAACGGCCATGGTAGGCAGCGAGCGCAGGAGCGCGGCTATCGGGCGCATAAACGCGGCGAAAGGCTTGAACGCCGCCGCGAGGCAGGCGCACGCCAGCCCGAGTGCAAAGGAAACCAGAAAGGCGATTAGCGTTCTCAGTAAAGTCGCGCCGAGAGCCTTCCAGAAAAAGCCCTGCGAAAAAAGCGTGAAAAACTGACGTACCGTTTCACCGAAAGGCGGCACGAGATACTCGTTTTTTACGGCCGCGTACGCTATCAGCCACACCGCCCACATCAAAAGGACGGCGAGCAAAGAGTACGCTATATTGAATTTTTTATCGCACAGCAGTTTTTTCATCAGGCTTCGAAGAAGAAATCGTCGGACGGCGTGCCGTATTCGTCATCCGCAACGCCGTTGAGTTTTTGCATGAATGAGAGCACTTCCGCCTTACAGTCGGCGCTCTTTACGTATTTTATGCCGCAGTTGGCGATGACCGCCTTGGTGAGATTGTCGGCGGTGAACGCGGGCGACGTATCGGCCTTTAAATAGCTTTGGGTAATTTTGTCCAATATGGTTTGGGCGGAAGTTTCCTCGTTCATAAGCCACTCTACGTTATCGTCGAACTCGTCCATATATTCCAAAACTTCGTCTTTGCGGGTATTCAGAAGCGAGGTCTTGGCAACGACCACCGCCTGAGGGTAGCCGCCGTCGCCGCCGTAGAGGGCTTGCAGGTCGCCCGCAAGCGAAAGCTTCCCGCCCGTCGCGCTTATTTTGGTACTTGCGGCGGGTTCGGGCACTACGAAATAGTCGCACTGCGCGTTGGAGGGCAGAACGGCCGTCGCCGCGACGTTTATGAGGTTGACCTTGTCGCCGGACGGCGACGCGCCGTCGGTAAGCTCGTTGTAATCCAACGAGTGGTCGCGGAGAATTACTTTAAAGGTGAGTCCCGGAACGTTCGCAAGATTTATTATACCCACCGTTTTGCCGACGAGGACGGATAGATTGTCGGCCGTTATATCTACCCCGCCTTCCTTTTTCAGAAGATATAAATTGCCGTGGGTCACGGTGCCGAGCATCTTGTAATTTTCGCCGCTTCCCAGCGCCTTTACGGCCGCGTTGACGGGCAATATGCAGATATCGGCCGCGGGATTTTCGCCCGATACGTAGGTGAGTATGGTGTCGGCGCTCACTACGCTTACGGGGAACTCGTCGCCGCCGTAGCGGCCCTCAACCATATTTCTTGCAAGAGACAGGGCGGGGGCGCCGTCGGGCGCGTATACCCTTACCGCAGCCTCACCCGGTATCTTTTTTGCGCAGGCGGTTACGCCGAGAGCGCAGGCTATGCAGACGATTGCCGTCGCCAAAACCGTTAAAAACTTTTTCATTATAATACCTCTTGCTATTTTTTACTTACTATGGTTTTCGCCGTCACTCCGTCGAGCATACCGATACTGCCCGTTATTCGGTTTATAACCTCCATGGGCGCGTCTACGGCGACGCATATTACGGAGACGGACTTTTCCCTGTAGGGTATTCCCATTCTCCCGACGACGTAGTCGCCGTATTCGGAAAGCACGGCGTTTATGCGCGCGCTGACCTCTCTGTTTTCCACGATTATGCTTATGACGGCAATGCGGTTTTCGGACATAAAAAAACTCCCTTACGCCGTAAGAGAGAAAAGTAAAACGCAGCGCCGCACGATAGGGCGCTTTAAGTTTTAACGTTCTTCACTCTCAGGCGAACCTTTGAATTCAGATACACGCATTATATCACCGCCCGACCTTTAAAGCAAGCGATTTTCGCATTTGCCGCAAAAGTCGCGCGGATTAAATTTTTTCGGTAATATATTCGGTAAAGACGGCGCGCCCGCCGCTCTCCCGCTCCGCATTGCGGGCAAAAAGCGCGATTCTGGCGCCCACCCAATTACCTGCCGTTGCCGTAAAGGTATAGGGAAGCTCTTCCCCGCCGACGGAAAAGGTACAGTTCATATCGAATACGCCGGCACCGCGCACCGCGATTTTAAAAACGGGTTCGCCGCCGTATATTCTGCGGGTAAACATACTTTTGCCGTCTGCGAAAAGCCCGACGTAAAGCCCGCCGTCCTTTAAATAAGTCCGCAGATATGCGCAGCTCGCTCCCAATATTCCGAAGCCCGCCTCGTCGCCGCCGCTTATAAAACGGGTCGAAACGGTTATCTCGGCGTCGAAGTCCCTATAGGGTACCATCGTCGTAAATACGTTGGGCATATCGCCGAGCGGCCGCGCCTCACGCACGCAGAACAGGGTGAGCCCGCCGCCGACCTTATACCACTCGCTCCGCATTTCGGCGGGGGTCTGCCATATGGGGGAGAGCACGCCGCCCGAGAAGTCGTCGCAGGTCTGAATTTTCGCGCCCGTTTTAATTTGCACGGGGTAGACTCCGCCGTCGGCGGGAGCGCCCGCGAGGCGTTCGTCCTTAACCTCGCCGCACAGCGGCCAGCCGTCCACCCACTTCACGGGCTGGAGGTGAACTATTCTGCCGTAGGCGCGCACGTCCTGAAAATGCACGAACCAATCCCTGCCGTCGGGGGCGGTTACCAGCGCGCCCTGATGGGGGCCGTTGACGAGGGTGTCGCCCTGCATAAGAATTATCTTGCTCTCGTACGGGCCGTAGACCGACTTGCTCCTCAAAGCGACCTGCCACCCGCTCTTGACCGAGCCGGCGGGCGCGAGAATGTAGTACCAATCGCCGCGCCTGTAAAATTTGGGGCCCTCTATGGTGGGATTGTCGTTGTGTCCGTCGTAGATTATTTTGCAGCCGCCGGAAAGAACGGCGGTCAATTCGGGCGTTACCTCGTACAGGCCGAGCTCGGAATTGAAGCCGGCACGGCTCTTGGCGAAGCCGACCACGACGAAGCACTTCCCGTCCGCCCATATCGGGCAGGGGTCGATAATGCCCTTGCCGACGATAAGCGGGCGCAGGGGCGACCACTCGCCTTCGGGCGATTCGGCCTCCGCAACGTAAATGCCGTCGTCCGGAAAGGGAATAAGGCAATAAAATTTTCCGCCGTGATACCTTATGGACGGAGCCCAAGCGCCGTCGCCGCCGCATACCCTGCCGTCGAACCTTTCGAAGGGCATTTTTTTGATTACGTGCCCGACTATCTCCCATTCAACGAGGTTTTCGGAGCGCAGAACGGGCACTCCCGGCAGAAAGTTGAAGGACGACGAAACCATATAGAAATATTTTCCGGCCGCGATGACGTCGGGGTCGGAAAAATCGGCGTGTATTATCGGATTCGTATATACGAGCTGTTCTTTCATACTATCTTGCGGCACGGTAGATATTAAGCATATCGGCCTCGTGCAATTTTTTACAGCTGCCCTTTTCGCCGCCGCAGATATTTGCGCAGCTTGCGGCCATTGCGGCGAGCTCCGCGTCGTCGGGCGAAACGCCCAGACCCGATATCGAAACGGGCATGCCGAGGGAGACGAACCACTCCTCCACCGCCTCGATGCCCTTTAAAGCAAGTTCTTCTTTCGTGCCGCTGGGGCGCACGCCCATAACCTGAACCGCGAACCTGTGAAAGCGGGTAAGACAGCTTTTGTAGACGTACCGCGCCCAGCTTCCCCAAAGCGCGGAAAGGGTTGCGCCGTGCGCACTGTCGTAACGCGCCGAAAGCTCCTGCCCCATCATGTGGGTAGTCCAATCGCCGCCGTCGCTTCCGCACTCGGTAAGACAGTTGTGCGACAGGCTGCCCGCCCACATAAGCTCGGCCCTCGCCTCGTAATCGTCGGGGTGCGAGACGGCCTTGGCGGAATTCTTTATGACGGTCGTCAGAAGCGCTTCGGCGAGCGAATCGGTGAGCTGCATGGTATCGCTGCCGGTAAGATATCTCTCGCAGGTGTGCATAAATATGTCGACGCAGCCGCACGCCGTCTGATATCGTGACACAGACAGGGTCAGCGCGGGGTTTAAAATTGCGAAAGCGGGACGGATTACGTCGATATTAAGACCGCGCTTCACGGTCTCCTTGTCGTTGGTTATGACCGACGACCTGCTCATCTCGCTGCCCGCCGCAGCTATGGTTAAAATCACGCCGACGGGCAAGGTTCTTTCGGGCACGCGCTTGCGGCAATAGAAATCCCAAACGTCGCCGCCGTCCGCCGCGCCTATGCCTATCGCTTTGGCGGAATCAATCACGCTGCCGCCGCCCACGGCAAGTATGAGGTCGATATCTTCCTCTTTGCAGATTTTTATTCCTTCATACACGAGCGAAAGGCGCGGATTGGGCTTCACGCCGCCGAGCTCTTTCAAACCGACGCCGGCGCGCTCCAACGACCACCGCACGCGCTTCAATAAGCCGCTCTTTTCGGCGCTCCCGCCGCCGTAGTGCAGCAGGACGCGTTTATAGCCGCCCGCCTTTAAAATGTCGGCGAGTTTTTCCTCGCTGCCCCTACCGAAATAAATCTGCGTGGGCACGCAGAACGTGAAGTCGTACATAATTTACCCCCTTATGAAAATTCTCTCGCAGAAATCTTCTCCTTGAGGCGGAGAATATTTCCCGCGACTTTCGGGAGGCTCTGCCTCCCTGCCCGCGATAGCTTAGTGCCCTCGTAATTATATAATCGCGGGCATTCCCTCCGCCGAGGCGCAGGTATGCGCAAATTGTGACGCGCTGCGCAAAAGCGCGGTTTTGCTTGCTACGTTTATTATTTAGGAAATGTACCGCATTATCTTGGCTTCCCCCTACGTGAAGGGGGGAGCTGGCTTGCGAAGCAAGACTGAGGAAGGATTGGAAATTTTGTCCTTATTACACAACCCTCATCCGTCACCTGCGGTGCCACCTTCCCCCT
>CAZELQ010000038.1:0-10184 GCA_964513195.1 uncultured Clostridia bacterium
TAAAGACGTTGCAAAAAACTTGTAGGAATGTTATACTTTTTAAGGTTGGTTTTAAGAACGGCTGGTACCATAAAAAAATACGGAGAGAAAAACATGCGGCTACTTCTTGCAGAGGACGAAAAGGCGCTCAGCTATGCGCTCGTTACGATTTTGAAACACAATAATTATTCGGTTGACGCCGTGTATAACGGACAAGACGCGCTCGACTATCTCCGAAGCGGCAATTACGACGGCGCGATTTTGGATATTATGATGCCTAAAATGGACGGACTCAGCGTTCTGAAAGCTTTTCGTGCGGAGAACAAGAGATTGCCTATACTTCTTCTTACGGCAAAAACGGAAATAGACGATAAGGTTTTGGGGCTCGACTGCGGGGCGGACGACTATCTCGGCAAGCCGTTCGACACGAAAGAGCTGCTCGCCCGTATCCGCGCAATGCTGCGCCGAAAAAGCGGTGAAGCCGTAAACGTCCTTACGTTTGCCGATATAATATTAGACCGTTCCACGTTCGAGCTTTCCGCGCACGGCGGTTCGTTCCGTTTGGGAAACAAAGAATTTCAGATGCTCGAAATGCTAATGCTCAACGCAGGCAAAATAATTTCCACCGAGCAATTTATGGAACGGATTTGGGGCTACGACACGGACACGGAAGCGACCGTCGTATGGACGTATATCTCATATTTACGCAAAAAGCTTACGGCGCTTTCCGCAAGAGCGCAGATAAGGGCTATACGGAACGTCGGGTACGTGTTGGAGAATACGAATGATTAAGCGGCTGCGCAAAAAATTCATCATCGTAGCGACGTGTTCCGTTTTGGCGGTGCTCGTATTGATAGTCGGCGTTATAAACGCAGTCAATTATGCAAACGTCGTAAAAAGCTCCGACCAACTCGTAGAGCTGCTTAAAGACGGCGGAGGCACTTTTGACGGCGGTAACGGCGATTCGGGCGTCGGTATAGGCTCGTCGGGAGATTTGAACGACCAACACAGGCACCCCATATCGCCCGAAACACCTTTCGAAACGCGATATTTTACGGTCGTTTTAAACGAAGACGGCGCGGTTATGGCCGTGAATACGGACCAAATAGTTTCGGTCGACCGGACGCAAGCCGCCGACTATGCGCAGTCGCTCTATAATAAAAACAAACATACGGGATTTTACGGCAATTACAGATACGGCACGGCCGTCTCCGCGGACGGGAGTACGATGTACGTTTTCGTCGATTGCACTAAGGAGCTTACGAGCTTTAAAAACTTTATGCTCATAAGCGTTATCGTAGGCTTGGCGGCCTTTGCGGCGGTATTTCTGCTCGTGTTTTTCCTGTCCGGAAAGGTAACGAAACCCATCGCGGAAAGCTACGCAAAGCAAAAGCGTTTTATTACCGACGCAAGCCACGAAATAAAGACGCCGCTTACCGTCATAGGCGCGGACACGGAGGTTTTGGAAATGCAGGGCACGTCCAACGAATGGACGGAGAGCATTAAAGACCAAGTAAAACGGCTGACCTCTCTTACCGAAAAATTGGTATTCCTCGCACGCATGGACGAAGAGAGCCAAACGCTTAAAGCGACGGACTTTTCCTTTTCGGACATGGTCGAGGAAGCCGTAAAGCCTTTCTTTGCGGTTGCCGTAGCAAACGGGTTGACGCTTGACGCCGACATACAAAAAAACGTAACCTACTGCGGCGACGAAGTTCTTTTAAGCCGTCTCGTTTCCCTGCTCGTCGACAACGCGCTGAAATATTCCGACGGCGGCGGGCGAATCTCGGTCAAGCTGAAAACGGTCGGCAGCAAAGTTCGGCTCACCGTTTCCAATCCGGCAAAAGAGTTGGAGGGCGATTTGAGTATTTTGTTCGAAAGATTTTACCGCGGCGACCAAACGAGGAGCTCCGAAACGGGCGGCCACGGCATAGGGCTTGCGACAGCAAAGGCGATAGTGGAGGCGCATAAAGGAAAGATTGCCGCCCGCTGCGAAAACGGAACGGCCCTATTTACAGTAACGCTTTAACCGAATATAAAAAATTCTACGCGGTTCCGAAAAAAATTTTTTCGGGACTGTTTTTAAGTTTAATTTTAAGTTAATATTTTAGAATATACCCAAGGAGTCGGGTTATGGAATATTGCGATATATTCAAACGATATGAGTTGAAGTTTTTGCTTTCGGCGGAACAGTACCGCGCGGTAATAAGCGAAGCCGCCGGTTATATGTGCGGCGACAGGTTCGGCGAAAGCGACGTCTGTAATTTGTACTGCGACACTGCGGATTTTCTGCTTGCGCGGCGTTCGATAGAGCGGCCTGCTTACAAGGAGAAGCTGAGAATACGCAGCTACGGAGTCGCAAAGGACGGGAGCGACGTTTTTTTGGAGATAAAAAAGAAATACGATTCGGTCGTCTACAAACGCAGAATCGCGGCCGACGAAAAGACCGCTGCGGAAATTCTTTCGGGCGGAACGGCGGCGGACAGCCAAATCGGAAGAGAAATCGCCTACTTTGCGAAACTATATCCGAAAATAGAGCCGCAAATGTATCTTGCCTACCGCCGCGAGGCGTTTTACGGAATCGACGACGACGGGTTCAGAATGACGTTCGACAGCTCTATCGTGTGGCGCACGCACGACCTTTCGCTCGGCAGCGGAATATACGGGCGGCCGCTGTTGCCCGAAAATAAAATTTTAATGGAAGTAAAGACGGCTGCGGCAATTCCGCTATGGCTCGTTAAAGTTTTAAGCGGCAATAAGATTTATAAAACTTCTTTTTCGAAATACGGTACGGCTTATACGCTTATGCTGAAAGACAAAAAACGGGAGGTACAAAAAGTTGCTTAATCTATTCGGCAGTATTTTCGGCAGCGGCTCGGTAAGCTCGATTTCGGTAGGTAATTTCTTTATATGCCTTGCGGCGGCGCTCGTGTCGGGCGTTATTCTCGCGGCCGCATATACTATAAGAAACAGATACACCAAAAGCTTTGCGATTACCGTTGCCGTTTTGCCCGCGGTAGTCTGCGTGGTAATTATGCTCGTAAACGGCAATATCGGCGCCGGAGTAGCGGTTGCGGGGGCGTTTGGTCTGGTGCGGTTCCGCTCCGCGGCCGGTTCGGCAAAGGAAATAGTGGCGATATTTATCGCCATGTGTTCGGGGCTGTTGGCGGGAATGGGCTATATAGCGTTCGCCGCCGTCTTTACGGTGATAATGGCGGCTATTCTTCTTTTCCTGAATATCGCCAAAATATGGAACGGAAAGCAGCCCGCGAAGGAGAAAACCCTGCGGATAACCATTCCGGAAGATTTGAATTATACCGAAGTGTTCGACGATTTGTTCAAGGAATATACGGCTTCGTACGAAACGGTTTCGGTAAAGACGGCGAATATGGGCAGCATGTACAAATTAAAGTATAATATCGTATTAAAAGACGTGACGAAGGAAAAACAGTTTATAGACGAACTTCGTTGCCGTAACGGCAACCTCGAAATTATGATTTCAAACAGGGAGGACCCCCGTGATGAACTTTAAAAAAATATTAAGCTTACTGTGTTGCTCCGCGCTCTGTTTAGGCTTGTCGGCCTGCACTCTTTTCCAATCCGGCGGAACGGGCGGCTCTGCGGGCGGCGGCTCTGCGGACGGCAACTCTGCGGGCGGTAGCTCTGCGGGCGGCTCCTCCGTAAGCGGAGGGGAGATAACCGACGGGAACGAAGTCGAGATAACCGAACCCGATTCCGCAGAGCACGATTTCACTCTGATTTCGGGGGCGGACGGAACTTACGTTTTCGGTTGCGCGGATTGCGGCTCCGAGGCAACGGTCACGGTTACCTGCGTGAGCGGAACGCCGAACGCCTATTCGGTCGACGGTAACACGATCACGTTCGCCGATATCGCCGAAGACAGCGTATACGACGTGAGCGGAGTTCTATACGGGAATATCGTTATCGACGTTTCCGACGATTACAAGTTCGAATTACAGATGAGCGGGTTTGAACTGAACTCGGGCAGCTATTGTCCGATAAGCATATCGGGCGGCAAAAAGGTAACGCTTTCGGCCAAAAAGTCAACGGTAAACTACGTTAACGACCTGCGTGAGGCGGTAGACGAAACGGACGCGGACGCCGTTTCCGCAAGCGTCTACGCGCTGTGCGATTTGGATATCCAGGGCAAGGGCAGCCTTTACGTTACGTCCGTAAACAACAACGGTATTCACACCAAGGACGATTTGAACGTAAAAAATCTGTCGTTGCAGGTCGATTGTATGGACAACGCGTTAAAGGGCAACGACAGCGTTACGATAGAGGGCGGCACGTTGATTCTGATTGCAAGGCAGGGTGACGGCATTAAGACGACCAACAGCGACGTTTCTTCTAAGGGCAACCAGCGCGGAACGGTCGCGGTCGAAGGCGGCGATATTTTAATCTACGCCGCGTGCGACGGAATCGACGCCGCTTACGACGTCGTTATCGACGAAAGCTCGGCTTCCCTGATTTTACAGATATTTACCGATAAGTATTCGAAATACTCCGAAGAGGTAACGGCGGTTTCCGACAGCGTTTACTATATACGGTATAATTCGGCGGCTTATTCGTACCCGCTCAAATTTTATAACGACGACGATGACGCCGTCTGGTGCGATTCCTCTTCCTATACTACGGTAGGCAACTTCCGTTATTACCCCATAACCAAGCCGTCCGGGTATCCCTACGTGAAATTATATATTTACCGCAGCGGGCAGCAGCAGGGGCAGGGCGACGATTATTACGCCTGTACGGACGAACTGACGGTAAACGATAATTACGATACGATTGCGTTGCAGAATAGAAACGGCGGCCTGAGTTACGGCTGGACGAACTATACGACCTCCCAAACGAACCCGTCCGGCAATATGGGCAATATGGGAAATATGGGCGGAATGAACGACGGCAACACCGATAAGGGCGACTATTCGACCAAGGGAATAAAAGCAGCCAACGCCGTTTCGGTTTCGGCGGGCACGGTTACGATAAGCGCCTACGACGACGCCGTCCACGCAAATTGCGACTCGACTTTGGAAAACGGCGAAAGCCCTTTGGGCAACGTGACGCTTTCGGGCGGCAATTTGACTTTGCGCTCGAACGACGACGCCGTCCACGCCGATAACGTAGTTTCGGTTACGGGCGGAACGATTTCCGTCGTAAGCTCGTACGAGGGAATAGAGGGCTATAACGTAAATATTTCCGGCGGCGACACGTCCGTCATATCTTCCGACGACGGCGTGAACGGCACCGCCGCTTCGGGAACGGCAATCACGGTTTCGGGCGGCAAGCTCTACGTTTGCGCGGGCGGCGACGGCGTCGACTCCAACAGCACTTCGTCACGTACGGGAATAAACTTCTCGGGCGGGTATTCGGTAATAATAAATACGAGCTCGGGCAACTCCTGTATAGACACCGAAAACGGGTATAAATATACGGGCGGATACGTCGTGGGTATTATGCCGAACGGCGGAATGACGAACGAGGCTACCAACTGTTCGAACCTTTCCTCGGTAGGCACGACGAAAACCGTGAGCCTGCAAAAGGACGCGTATTTGGTCGTGTCGGGCGTGGTAACGGTTAAGATGCCTGCCTCCGTAAGCGCTTTCGTCGTTTGCCTCGGAAAGCAGAACGCAAGCATATCGTCGGCTACGTCGACGGATTACGGCTTGGACTCAAACGGCGTGTGTTGGAACGTATAACGCCGCAGAGTATATCGGCACGGCGCCGTACGGATTTCAACCGATCAATACAGCAGGACGGCACCCTCCGGAAGAGAAAAGGAGGGGCCGTCTATTTTTCTGAAATACATATCGCTCTCCCTGTACGTGCGGTGCGAAATTATATATATTCTTGCCTGCGGGTATAGGGAGGCAACGTTCCGTTTCAGCGCACCGTACCCCGCGAGCGTGTTCGCCACGTCGAAGTTGAGGTCGGCGCAGACGGTAGCCGCGCCCTCGGACAGAATTTCCAGGAGCCGTGCCCTGAACTCGCACATAATACTCTCGTGCGAGCGCATGACGCCCGCTCCGCCGCAGGCCTTGCAGGGCTTTAAGAGCAGTTCGGAGGAGCTCGCCCCCGAACGTTTTCTGGTAAATTCCACGAGGCCGAATTTCGACATTGGCAGAACTTTGCACTTTCCGCCGTCGTTTTTAAGCGCTTTTTCCAGCTCCTGCACGATTGCCTTGCGGTGGTTTTCCTCTTCCATATCGATAAAATCGGCCACGAATATGCCGCCGAGGTTGCGCAGCTTTACTTGCCTCGCTATTTCGTGCGCAGCCAAAACGTTGGTTGCGTAGGCGGTGTGCTCCATACTGTCCTCGCCGGTGAACTTGCCCGTATTCACGTCGATTACGGTCAGCGCCTCCGTGCGGTCGATTACGATATACGCGCCGTTGGAAAGTTCGGCCTTGGGTTGCAGGGTATCGGTAAGCTGCGAGAAAATACCCTCCGAATAGAACAGGTCGTTGTGCGGGTCGTGCCGTATGACGGCGGGGTGGCGGTAAGCGGAAACGGACTCTGTAACGCTCCCGTAAAGCTGCGGGTTGCCGACGTGTATCTCGTCGCCCGCGTCCAGCATCAAATCCCTTAAAACGCGCATATGCAGGGGGGAATCGCTGTATAACAGCTCGCCCACGGGTGCGCTTTCGAACCTTGATTTTATGTTGGCGTAAAGGTTGCGGAAAAAGTTTATCTCGGTAACCTTATCGCTCAGGGTGGCGTAGGGGGCGGCAGTGCGCACGATTACGCCTTCGCCCTCGTTCATTTGGTTTTTGGCGCTGTACAGAAGATTTTTTCTCAGCTCTGCGTCGGAAATTTTCGCCGATATACCAACGAACGGAGTGACGGGCAGATAGATGATATATTTACCGACGAAAGATATATGCGTAGTGACCTTGGCGCCCTTTTTACCCTGCGGCGTTTTGATTATCTGCACCATAACCTCGTCGCCGGCCGAAAGGTTTAGGGGGCAGGGCGTATCGGATTGCGCGCCGTCGCTCTCTATCTTATCAGACGTGGCGGGCATTTCGTTTGCGGAGATATAGCAGTGCCGCTCCAACCCGCAGTCTATAAACGCCGCCTGCATACCGTTTAAAACGTCGGTAACGCGCCCCTTGTAGATATTGCCGACGACCGCGCCCGTCGCCGCCCTTTCCACGCGGAAGTCGGTCAAACGGCCGTCCTCGGTGGCGGCGAAACTCTCTAATCCGTATTGGCTGTCGAAGTAAATCTTTTTGTTCATATTAAAAAACTCCTTTTCCGTAGGAAGCCGTCTTTAAAATATCGGTCGCACGCCCGCCGAAGCGGTCACCGAGATAGGAGCAAAACAGGTCGGGGCGCAGGTTGCCGTTGCCGCAGCCGAGGGTGAATTCGAGCCGTCCGTCCCGCCACCTAAGGGCGTATATTCTGGGACGAATGTCGACCGTACGGCCGCGCAGGTCAACCGTTTCCAACGTTGTTTCGTTCAGTATTTCCCCTTCGTCGAACGGGTTAAGACCCGTTGCCGCGTACGCGCACTTTTCTATCGAGTTGGCGTAAACGGGGTTATTTTCGGCGGCTATAAAGCCGAGGCACTTTACGCCGTCGGGCGAAAACGCGTTAAACCTTTCCGCGAAATCGGGAATGAAAGGCGTGTCTACGGCGCCGTATTCGGCGACCGAGCGCACGCCGACCGCTAAGGGGTTGTTTAAAAATATGCGCGGGTGGGCGTGGTAGCCCCCGCTCATTGCGACGGGAATTTCCGCCCTGCGCAGCGTGCGGTATACGTGTCTGAGTAAATCGAGGTGGGAGAGGAACTCCGCGCCGTCGGTCTTGGTGTACTTAAACGCTATCATTTTTTCACCCCCGCCGCTTCGCATACGTCCATAAGGCCGCAGCCGTTGCAGCCTTTAAGGCAGCTGCCGCTCACCGTGCGGGCGTAGGCGCGGTGCCGCTCCCTAAGCAGGAATTTTTCGGTTACGCCTACGTCGATAAAACTCCAAGGGAGAATTTCGTCCTCCGCCCTCTCGCGCGTGTAGAACGCGGGGTCTACGCCGCACTCTTCAAAAGCCTTGCGCCAGCCGTCCGCGTTAAAGTTGTCGATCCAACCGTCGAGCACGCAGCCGTTTTCGTACGCCGTTAAAATAACTTTGCCCAGCCTTCTGTCGCCGCGCGCAAGAACCGCTTCGAGCATTGCCGTAAAATAGTCGCTCGTGCTCAACGAAACGCCCTTAACGAACAACAGCTCCCGCAAAAGTTTTTGTTTTTCCGCAACCGTTTCCCCGTCGTCCTGCTTTTCCCATTGAAAGGGTGTAAAGGGCTTGGGTATGAACGTGGACACGGAAACCGAAATGCGTAGCGCTCTCTTTCGCGGTTTGGCGCCGTAGGCGCCCTTTATCAACGAGCATATGTGTTTTATGCCCCTTAAATCCTCCTCCGTTTCGGTGGGCAGACCGCACATGAAATACAGCTTCACTGCGGAATACCCGCCGTCGAACGCGGAATTTACGGCGCGCAGAATCTCCTCCTCGGTTACGTCCTTGTTTATAACGTCGCGCAGCCTTTGCGTGCCCGCCTCGGGCGCGAACGTGAGTGAAATCTTTCTCGCGTCCTGCGCAAAGTCGCCCTCGAAACTATCCACGCGCAGTGAGGGCAGGGCCAGCGTCACGCCCGCGGGCAGGTTGGTTTTCAGCGAGGTGAGTAGCTCTCTCAATTGCGGGTAGTCGCCGGTGGAGAGGGAGTTCAAGCTCACCTCTTCATAGCCCGTAGAGGCAATCAGAGAGCACGCCTGTCCTGTCAAAGTCCGCACGCTCCTTTTCCTTACGGGGCGGTATATGAAACCCGCCTGACAGAAGCGGCACCCTCGGTAACAGCCGCGCATTACCTCTATAACCGAGCGGTCGAAAACGCTTTCGCAATTGGGTACGGCCTGACTTTCGGGGAACACCGCGCCGTCAAGGTCGCATATTATCGCGCGTTTGACTTTCGTCTTGCCCGTAAAACGCTTTATCGTGCCGTCCGCGGCGTATTCGACGTCCGTAAGCGCGGGAATATATACGCCGTCCAAAGCGGCCGCCCTCTCATAAAATTCTTCGGTTGCCCCGCCGCACCCGACGAATATTTCCGCAACGTCGGCGTCGACGTTTTCGCCGTCGCCTATAAAAACGATATCGACGAAATCGGCCAGCGGTTCGGGGTTGACCGCGCACGGCCCGCCGACGGCGACGAGCGGGTATTTTTTACCCTTTCTCTCTTCCCTCAAAAGGGGTATGCCGGCAAGGTCCAACATATATAAAAGGTTGGTATAGCTCAGCTCGTACGATAGGGAAAACCCCAACATATCGAATTCGGCAAGCGGCCGTTTGAGGGCGAGCGAATAGAGTGGAACGCCCAGCTTTTTCAGCCCGTCGCCGAAGTCTTTTTTCGGGGTAAAGCAGTAGTCGGCGGCAAAGCCGCGGCGTATAAAGCTCTCCGCAACTATTTTTATGCCGAGATTGCTCATTCCCACCTCGTAAAGGTCGGGGAAGCAGGCGCAAAACGAAAATGGCGCGGACTCGCTCGCGCGCGCGCCGAATTCCCCGCCCGTGTAACGGGACGGCTTCTCCACCGTCAAAAGCAATTCTCTCAGCTGCTTTAAATCGACTTTCATATATTTGATTATACCATAATAAAAGCAATAATCAATAAAAAAGGCGAACATTTATTGACAGCGGCGGCGGCGGGGTGTTATAATCTTATAGTAAAAAAACAACCCAAGGGGGTAAATAAAATGAAATACGAAATGAGAGGAGTCAGCATCGAAGAGCTCTCCTACAAAATTAACAGAATGCAGATTCCTGCCAACCAGCGCCTCGACGTCAAACCGCAGTTTTCCCGTCAGGTGCGCAAGGCTAACGAGGACAAGAAAATTAACCTCATCTCGCTTTCCGTCAAGATAGAGTCCACCGAGGCCGAACCCAAACCCTTCGATTTGAGCGTTGCCGTCGTGGGCGTGTGCGCGCTGGAAAAGGACGACTATACCGCCGACGAGGAGAGGAACTTCGTCATAGACGCGACCAAGCAGTTGTACCCTTATCTCCGCGCCGCCGTTACCAACCTGACCGCGCAGGCATACATTATGCCTCTCGTCCTGCCCGTCATCAACGGACCTATGTTTCCGGACGACAGGGACGTATATACTTTCACCCCGGGCTCGGTTTCTTAACTTA
>CAZELQ010000039.1:0-9899 GCA_964513195.1 uncultured Clostridia bacterium
ATAGGAGAACCATTCGAGGTCGGTGCCGGGCTTGCAGAAAAATTCAAGCTCCATCTGCTCGAACTCGCGTACGCGGAAAATGAAGTTGCCGGGGGTTATCTCGTTACGGAAGGACTTGCCTATCTGCCCTATGCCGAAGGGCACGCGCATACGGGTGGAGCGCTGTACGTTTTTGAAGTTTACGAATATTCCCTGAGCCGTTTCGGGGCGGAGGTAAACGGTATTAACGCTGTCCTCGGTTACGCCCTGATAGGTCTTGAACATAAGGTTGAATTTTCTTATGGGCGTGAAGTCGTGGTTGCCGCATACGGGGCACCTGACGTCCTTTTCCTCGATAAATTTTTCGAGCGCGTCGTTGTCCATAGCCTCGACTTTTACGTCGAGTTTGTGCTTTGCTGCGTACGCCTCTACGAGATTGTCCGCGCGGTGACGGGTCTTGCAGCTTCTGCAGTCCATAAGCGGGTCGGAAAAGCCGCCCAAATGTCCGGAAGCCTTCCAAGTGCGGGTGTTCATTAAAATGGCGCAGTCAAGCCCCGTATTGAGAGTGTTCTCCTGCACGAACTTTTTCCACCACGCCTTTTTGACGTTGTTTTTAAGCTCTACGCCGAGGGGCCCGTAGTCCCAAGTGTTAGCAAGCCCGCCGTAAATTTCGCTGCCCGGAAAAATGAAGCCTCTGTTCTTGCACAGCGCAACCAATTTTTCCTGCGTTACGGCTCTCTTTTTATCAGCCATATTGTCTCCTTTTCCGCCGCCGTGTAAGCCCCGCGAATAAAAAACGGCGCCGAGTGCGACGGTGTTGCGAATTGACTAAAATTTTAAACGACGGCGGGTTTATTGTCAAGTGTTTTTCACCGCGATAGCCGCCTGCGGGCGCTTTTATCGCCGCCGTAATGCGTATTTTTTAAAAATTTGATGAAAAACCCTATACATTTGGCAAAGGGTTGTGTTATAATTATCTAAACTACGTTTAGACGTATGAGAGGGAACGGTTGTTATGCTCAGCGATATCGAGATTGCGGAGAGTGCGGAACTGAAAGATATTCGTATAATTGCCTCCAAATTGGGCCTCGGCGAGGACGACTTGGAGCTATACGGAAAACATAAGGCGAAGATAGTTCTGAAAAGCTTTGCGCCCAAAGCCAAGCTCGTTCTGGTCACCGCCATAAATCCCACGGCGAGCGGGGAGGGTAAGACCACCGTCTCCATCGGCCTTGCCGACGGAATGGCCAAGCTCGGTAAAAAGGTCTGCCTTGCTTTGAGGGAGCCCTCTCTGGGTCCCGTATTCGGAATCAAGGGCGGCGCGGCCGGCGGCGGCTATGCGCAGGTAGTTCCCATGGCGGACATAAACCTGCATTTTACGGGCGATTTGCACGCGATTACGGCGGCCAACAACCTGCTGTGCGCGATGATAGACAACCACATTTTCCGCGGAAACGCGCTCGATATTCAGGCGGTCTATTTCCACCGCTGTATGGACATGAACGACAGGGCGCTCAGAGATATAACCCTTTCCTGCCCCGCGGGCAATATGAAGGGCTGTGAGAGCTATACGAGAAGCGAGAGCTTTTCTATTACTGCCGCAAGCGAGGTTATGGCTATACTGTGTCTTGCAAGGGACGTTGCCGACCTCAAAAAGCGACTCGGAAACATTATCGTGGGCGAGAATTCCAAGGGCGAATACGTATACGCGCGCCAGCTTAAAGCCGACGGCGCGATGGCTACCCTGTTAAAGGACGCTATAAATCCCAACCTCGTGCAGACCTTGGAGGGCACCCCCGCCATAGTGCACGGCGGACCGTTTGCCAATATCGCGCACGGCTGTAATTCGGTGAGGGCGACGCTCGCCGCGATGACGCTTGCCGATTATACCGTTACCGAGGCGGGCTTCGGCGCCGACCTCGGCGCGGAGAAATTTCTGGACGCAAAGTGCAGAATCGCGGGCATACAGCCCGATTGCGTCGTGGTGGTCGCCACGGTCAAAGCGCTCAAGCTTCACGGCGGCGCGGACAAGAATAATCTCGCCGGGGAAAACGTCGATGCGCTCAGGGCGGGGCTTCCCAACCTGTTGAAGCACGTCGACAATATGAAGACGGTGTACGACAAGCCCGTAGTGGTTGCGATGAACAGGTTTGCGACCGATACCGAAGCGGAGATAAAGACGGTTATGGACGCCTGCGAAAACGCGGGTGCGAAAGCCGTATTTACCGACGTGTTTTTAAAGGGCGGCGAGGGCGGCAAATCGCTCGCCGCGGAAGTGATTTCCGCGTGCGACGAGAAGAGCGAGCTGCGCTACGCCTACGACTTAAACGACGATATCAAGACCAAAATAGATTGCATAGTCAAAAGAGTATACGGCGGCGACGGCGCGGAATATTCGCCCGTTGCGCTCAAGAAGATAGAAGATATGGAGAGGAAAGGGGTGAGCGGTCTGCCCGTGATTATCGCAAAGACGCAGTACTCGCTTTCCGACGACCCCGCGCTTTTGGCGGCGCCGAAGGGCTTTAAAATTTTCGTGCGCGATATAGAGCTGAGGGGCGGCGCCGGCTTCGTCGTTGCCGTCGCGGGCAGCATAATGCTTATGCCGGGGCTGGGCAAGGTGCCCTGCGCGGAGCATATAGATATTGACGAAAACGGCAGAATAACGGGATTATCGTAATGGAACTTCCTGAAGCTACAAACTTTATAGAGCAGTATATAAACGAGGAACTTTCGGCGGGCAAGTTCGAGAGCCGCGGCAACGAGATAGTCGTGCGCTTCCCGCCCGAACCCAACGGCTATCTGCATATAGGCCACGTAAAGGCCCTGTGCATAAACTTCGGCGTAAAAGAAAAGTATCACGGCCGTCTCAACCTGAGAATGGACGACACCAACCCCGCCAAGGAGGACTACGAATACGTAAACTCCATTATCGACGCGGTAAAGTGGCTGGGCTTCGAATACGATAACCTGTTCTTCGCCTCCGACTACTACGAAAAGATGTACGAGATTGCCGAAAAGTACGTTAAAGAGGGCAACGCGTACGTCTGCGATTTGTCGGCAGAGGAGATAACGGCAACGCGCGGAACGCTTACCGAGGCGGGCAAGAACAGCCCCTACCGCGAAAGAAGCGTAGAGGAAAATTTAAAGCTGTTCAGAGAAATGCGCGCGGGTAAATATCCCGACGGCGCCAAGGTTCTTAGGGCGAAGATAGATATGGGCTCGCCCAACCTGAATATGCGCGACCCCGTGATATACCGCATTGCGCACGTGCCCCACTACAGGCAGGGCGACAAGTGGTGCATTTACCCTATGTACGACTTCGCGCACCCTATATCGGACGCGATAGAGGGAATAACCCATTCGCTGTGCTCGCTGGAATTCGAAAACCACAGGCCGCTCTACGATTGGGTAATAGAGAAGGCGGGCTTCGAAAAACCCGTACCCAGACAGATAGAGTTCGCAAGGCTGAACGTAACCAATATGCTTATGTCCAAGCGCTACCTTAAAAAGCTTGTTGACGAGGGCTTCGTTTCGGGTTGGGACGACCCGAGAATGCCCACGCTCATGGGGCTTAGAAACAGGGGCGTGCCCCCCATGGCGCTTAGAAAGTTCTGCGCCGACGTGGGCGTCGCCAAGAACTACGGCGTGGTAAATTCGGCACAGCTTGACGAGTGTATACGCGACGAACTGAACGCAACCGCGGAGAGGGCTATGGCGGTTATCGACCCCGTAAAGCTGACGATTACCAACTATACGGGCGAGGAGGAGCTCGACTTCGAGATGAACCCCGTCGACGGAAGCGGCAGGACGAGGAAAATCGCTTTTTCGGGAAGCGTATATATAGAGAGGAGCGATTTTTGTATCGTGCCCCCTCCAAAGTTCAAAAGGCTCTATAAGGGCGGCACGGTAAGGCTTAAATCGGCGTATATAGTCCGCTGCGACGACGTGGTTTTGGGCGACGACGGCGAGGTAAAGGAAATTCTCTGCACGTATTTCCCCGAAACGCGTTCGGGCAGTACGACGGTAAGCGAAGTAAAGGCCAAGGGCGTCATTCAATGGGTTGATTGCAAGTACGGCAAGGATTGCAAATTCGTAAACTACCGGCCCCTTTTAAACGACGAACAGTACCCCGACCAGGACTATGCGGAACGCCTTAACGCGGACAGCAAGACGGAGCTGTACGGCAAGGCCGAGCCATATCTTGCCGAAAGCGAGGGCAAATGCTTCCAGCTTATGCGCACGGGCTACTACAAGGTGCGCGGAATGAAAGAGGGGAGCGGCTGTCTTACGCAGATAGTTTCGCTTAAAAGCAATTTCAATAAGTAAAGTAAGTCAATAACCGCGGTGCCCGACATATTTAAGGGCGCTCTACGGGAGGAAATTATGTCAATAGCATTATTAGTCATCACTATCGCAGTGGCGGTATTGGGCGCGCTGGCAGGCTTTTTCAGGAAATACACGCGTATATCCGTTTGGGGGCCTACGGTCGCGCTTACGATACTTCTGCTCAAACTCGTGGCGTCCATAGTAAAAAAAGAGCCCGGGAAAAATACGTTCGGCATAGCAATGCTTGTTGCCACGGTCGTGCTCATAATTCTTTTTACTTTGCTTCTCGGCGCGTTGAAAAAGGGCGTGGCAAAGGGCGCGGCCTCCAAGGCGGTGTATTCGCATTACAAGAATACCGACGACCGCGAGGAGAACGAGGAATACATATTGCAGGCCGTAGACGCGAACGACAAAAAGCAGTACAAAAAGCAGCTTAAAAAGAGCAGAAAAATAAAGGATTCCACCGGCGGCTGGGGAATTACGGACAGACTGTTGGGGCTTGTGTCGGGCGCCGTCAACGCGGTGATGATAGTCGGCACGATAATTATAGCCGTATTGCTCTTCTCGGATTTTTCACGGATTTCTTTCCTGACCGACCTGTTCGGCGACGTGCTTACCTCCAATGCTTGGACGACGTTCGGCTACAGCGTGGCGCTTGACGTGCTTCTCATAGGCGCGCTTACGGGCGTAGTGAGAACGGGCTATAAGGGCGGTATCTGCTCGGTAATAAGCCTCGTGGTAATACTCGGCATGGTCGTCGGCTTTGCGTTTGCTTCCTGGTCGATTGCCGGCAGCGACGCGTGCGCGGGCGCGGTCGAGGGTCTGAAAAACGGACTTCTTTCGGGTATTTCGGGCACTCTCGGCAGCCTTTCCGATACGATAGCAAAGGTTATTCTTGCCCTGTTCATATTCCTTTTATCGCTCATACTCGTGGTGCTCGTGGGTATCTTCCTGCCCAAGCTTTTGAACAAGCTGAAAGAAGGAAAGGTGTTCTCGGTTATCGACGGCGTATTCGGCGCAATCGTTATGACGGCGATAATACTCGCAGTACTTATCGTTGTCGGCGCGATAGCGTATACGCTCAACGATTTGGAGTTTATGGCTAAGCTCAACGAATACAACAAGCTTTCCAACTTCTCCGACGCTATCTACACCTACAATCCTTTGGGCGGCGTATTCGACGGGCTTCCCATTCACGATTGGTTTGCGGGCAACGCCGGCTGATTTAAAAGTTAAGTAAAGTTTAAGCGCTCCGCCTTCGCAGCGGAGCGCTTAGAATTTTTATACCCTGTCGGAGAAGCTTTCGCAACAGGTACAATGGTCGCCGTCGCAAGCGCAGCCGACGTGGATTTTGTCCAGCGTGCAGTTACAGCCGTTGTGGTTATACTTGCAGTTGGAAACTTCGCAGGAAATGCCGAAATTGATATTTTCCATAATAATACCTCCGTTAAAGTTATTGTGGGTCAAAGCGCGCAAATTATGCGCAGGTATTGACAAAAGCGGGCTTTAAAGGTAAAATATCATTGAAACAAATATAGGAGAAGACGGATGAAAATTATTTTACTTCAGGACGTAAAGGGTCAGGGCAAAAAGGGCGACCTCATCGACGTGAACGAGGGCTACGCACGCAACTTCCTCATAAAGAAGGGCTTTGCGGAGGCGGCAACCCCCAATAAAATCAACGAACTCAACCAAAAAAAGAGCAGTCAGGCCTACCATAAGCAGGAGGAGCTCAAGGCAATGAAGGCGCTCGCCGCGGAGATAAACGGCAAGAGCTTTACAGTAAACATAAAGGTCGGGCAGAACGGCAAGGTGTTCGGCTCGGTCACCTCGGCCGACGTTGCGGAGTGTTTGAAAGCCGCGGGCTACGATATCGATAAGAAAAAGATAGTTATAGACGGCACGATTAAAAACGTCGGAGACTATTCCGTGGAGCTCAAGCTTGCGGAGGGCGTTGGGGCGAAGATAACCGTTCTCGTCCGCGGTGAGGAATAATCATAAGACAAAAATTTAAGCGGCGTTGCGATAAAATCGCAACGCCGCTTTCCGTTACGGTCTAAATTGCCTTGTCAGCACCCGCGGGAACCGCCGCCGCCGAAGCCGCCGCCTCCTCCGCCGAAGCCGCCGCCGTGGAAGCCTCCTCCCGAGAAGCTGCCGGAAGACGGGCGGGAAATCATAGCCGCCGTGATATTGTGTGTAAACGACCTGAGAACGGAGTCCAGCACTATGAAGTCGAACACGGCACCGGCCGTATCGTAGCCGTAAGCCCATCCGGGCGGCTCGATTGTCAGCTGTTTGAATTTCTCCGTCCAAATATCGGAAACGCCGAGAACCTGCGCATAGGGGAGAATATGGTAGTAAAATTCGGGGTTGCCCTCGAGCATGGTTTCCAGCTTATCTTTTTCCGCGTTGAGAATAAACTCGCGGAAGCCGACAATCTTGTTCAGCTTTTGGGTATACGCGTCAGTGCGGTTTATAAGAAGCACCGAGCACGTAATTATGGCAAAGGCAGCTACGCACACCAAAATCCGCGCCGCCGTTTCCATTACATACGCGGGGGTAAGGATAAGGTATAACGCGCTGCATACGGCCGCAAGCAGGATTATTAAAACGCACACGCCTATCCGCTTGCCCTTTTTCCATTTCAGAAAGTTGGATCGGGCTAAGCTCGTCAGACTGAATATCAGGAACGCGGGAATAATCATCAGCAACGGGGGTAGAACGAACAGCTTCGACGAAATGCGCGTCATGGCTATTATTATAGGCGGCAGCATCATAAGCAGGGCGCCTATAAGCGTAAAGATAACGGCGGCCGCCATGCTCGACGGGGTGTTAAGACCGGAGTTGTCGGCGTTCACTTCTTTAATTACCGCGTTTACGGTGGAGTAGAAGGAGTTGGAAAGGCTCGCTACCTTAACGAGTTCGCCGCTCTTGAACAGGTTGTTGTACATAATCTGTTGGTAGTGGGGGTAGCCCTGCGGCAGCGTGTTGTAGATTTTAATCAGCTCGACGTTCTTTTCGTCGGCGAAATTTATCTTTATAAAGCCCTTGTCGGCCCAATAGTATATGAGCGAGGTCACGTCCGACTTGTCGGCTTTGTTGTCTATCAGCTTGCCCATAAGCAGGGGGTCCATATCGTCGGGAGCTTCGGTGTTGACGACGGGCGTGAGGCTGTTTTTGTTGAACACCAAAAATTTCAGCGCGAACAGCGCCGCCAAAACGACGCACGCGGCTATAACGATATAGTAGGGCGTAAAATCTTTCTGCAGGGAGAGAACGCCCTCGTTGAAGGTTATATCGAATTCAACACCCTCATAATAATAGCCGTCGTTGAGATCCTTGATGTATGCGACAATTTTGTCGTCGCCTTCGAACGTCCAAACTTCGTTTTTCGGAACGGCGTCGTCGGACTGTTTGCCGACGTAGCAATTTACGCCGCCGTCGCCCTTTTCCTTAACGAAGCCCGCGGGCAGGTTTAAAACTATCGTGGAGCTCTTTATCAGCGCGGTATGTCCGAAGCCAATGGCGTTTATAAACAGGACGTCGCCGCCCGTCTTATTCGTCATTGCGAAGTCGTATTCGAGCACGTACGTGCGCGATTCCCCGTACTTTCTTACGCCGTCGCTTATCTTTACCGAGAGCAAGTTGGTTTCCTCGGAATAGACGTCGTACTCGGTGTCGGTAAGGGCGCCGCCGTCGGTCATCTCATATACTTTGACGTTTTTTACCCTGCCGCCCGCGTTGACGGGCAGGTCGCGGATTATACCCGTGGAGTCGCGTCCTTTGAAGTTTATCTCCATTACCTCGGTCACGTGCCAGCTGCGGTCGGTCTTTATATCGCAGGTTACGTCAAAGCGCTCGTACTCGAAGCCGTAGAGGTAGTCGCCGTCGGTGTACGGCGTGGCGCTCGCGGAAGAGGCGTAGGCGCTGCCCGTAAGGCATATAACGGCTGCAAGCAGCGCGCAGATTGCCGCCGCGAACAGAAAGGGGAGCTTTTTTAAAATTTTCATAATATTCTCTTTCTTAAAATAACGAAAGGGCGGCTTTTACGCCGCCCCGATTGAATTCTTTAAAACTTGACCTGTACGTTCTGCCTTTCTTCGGCGCTGTCGAGTTCGAAATAGGGCGCCTTTTCGAGATGCATCATACCTGCGATAATCGACTTGGGGAAGACGTCCTTTTCGGTGTTGAACTTCTTGACGACGGCGTTATAGTACTTTCTCTGCTCGGAAAGCTGCGATTCGATATTCTGCAATTGGCGGGAAAGCTCCATAAAGTTTGCGTTGGCTTTCAATTCGGGGTATCTCTCCGCAACCACGTTTATGCTCTTTATGGCGTTGGTGAGGTTGGCGTCCGCCTCGATTTTTTCGGAGGTCGTGCTCGCGGAAGCCGCATTGTTTCTCGCGGCGATAACCTTTTCCAGCGTTTCGCTCTCGTGCTTGGCGTAGCCCTTTACCGTTTCGACGAGGTTGGGAATCAGGTCGTATCTCTTTTTAAGATACACGTCGATAGTTGCAAATGCCTCTTCGTAGGTGTTCTTCATTCTCACGAAGCCGTTCCTCGCGCCGATGCCCCAGCACACCAAGATAATGGCGACCAAGACGATTACCGCAACGACGGCTATTGCAATCCAGCCGCCCGTCGACATCAATAAATTCATTTTCTTTCTCCTATTTTTAATTTTTCTTTATCAGTTTTGTTTTTTAAGCTCGGCAACGGCGTTTTTCAAAAACGCCTCCGCATCCGAATCTTTTCTGATTGCGGCTATGGCGTCGTCGAAATCGAACCATACCGCCTCGTCAAGCTCGCTTTCGTCAAGCGTGATTTTTCCGTTTTCGGCGACCACCAAAAAATTGAGCATAAGCACGTTGTGCGGCTCGTGATAGCGGCTTGACATATATTTATATTTTACCACGTTAAGGCGCGTTTCTTCCCTGAATTCGCGCGTGACCGTCTTTTCGGCGGTTTCGCCTTTCTTGACGTAGCCGGCAAACAGAATAAAATCGGCCTGCCCCTTGTGTTTGGCAAGCAGTATTTTATTTTTTTCCCTGTTAACGACCACCATGGAAACGGCGGTGGCGAATTGCGGGAAGCGGAATTCGCCGCAGTGCTTGCAGTAGGGCACAAGGCCTTCCTGATCGTGCACGAACAGCGCCAGCTTATCGCCGCATACGGGACAATACATATACTTTCCCCCCAAAACTTCTCACTATCTATTATAATACCGTAGTTTTGCATTGTCAATATAAAGTTTGAAAATTTAAGATTGACATAACCGCAACGATATTATATAATATAGGCGCATATAATATGACATATGATGCGGCCGTGTGGGCGGGTTTGCCGTCATTCCGAGCTTGCCGGGGGGATCCCACCATACGGAGTCCGTAAATCGGTGGGGTTCTTCAACTCCGCTATCGCTCCGCTCAGAATGACCGTGTTATCGGCTACCGCTCCGTCCGGAAGAGCGGAATTTAAAAGGTGGAATATGGATTACGAAGCTTGTAAAGAACTGTTGGCGCGCTACGGGCAGGAGCACGTTCTGCGCTATTACGACAACCTGAAAGAAAGCAACAAAGAGGCGCTTTTAAACG
>CAZELQ010000040.1:0-9680 GCA_964513195.1 uncultured Clostridia bacterium
AGCGCGACCACATTTGCGCATACCTGCGCCTCGGTAGGTGAATTTTTGCGATTTCCGATAATCGAGGGCGCTTAAAATCGCAAAAAGAGGGCAACGCCCTAAAATTCGCAGAAAATATTTCGCGCCTCAAGCGAAAGATTTTTGCGGGAAAGGAGAGATTATGGCAAAAGACAATTTCGTCGAAAGCATAGCAGATATAGAAACCGATTTTCCCCAATGGTATACCGACGTCGTGAAAAAGACCCAACTCGTCGATTACGGCCCCGTAAAGGGCACGATGGTGATCCGCCCCTACGGCTATGCCATATGGGAGAATATTCAGCGCGAAATGGACGCACGCTTCAAGGCCACGGGTCACAGCAACGCGTATTTTCCCATGCTCATTCCCATGAGCTTTTTCACCAAGGAGGCCGAGCACGTAGAGGGCTTCGCCCCCGAGGTCGCCGTCGTAACCCACGCGGGCGGGGAAGAGCTCGCCGAGCCCCTCGCAATACGCCCCACTTCGGAAACGATAATAGGCAATATGTATTCCAAATGGCTTCAGTCCTACCGCGACTTGCCGATTTTAATCAACCAGTGGGCCAACGTTATGCGATGGGAAAAGACGACGAGACCGTTCCTCCGCACCTCCGAATTTTTATGGCAGGAGGGTCACACCTGCCACGCCACCGAAGAGGAGGCTATGGAAGAAACCATGAAAATGCTCGGAGTATATAAGGAATTCGCCGAAAACGTGCTGGCAATCCCCGTGATCTGCGGCAGAAAGACCGAAAAGGAGAAATTCGCGGGCGCGGTCGCCACTTTCGGAATGGAGGCGATGATGAAGGACGGCAAATCCCTTCAGTCGGGCACCTCGCACTATCTCGGCCAAAACTTTTCAAAGGCGTTCGATATTAAATTTCTGGACAAGGACGGCGTGCAGAAGTACGCCTACACTACAAGCTGGGGTACGTCCACCCGCATGATAGGCGCGGTCATAATGGCGCACGGCGACGCGAGAGGGCTGGTTCTTCCTCCCAAGGTCGCACCCTATCAGGCAGTAATCGTTCCCATAGCCGCGAAAAAAGGCGGCGTTATGGAAAAGTGCGGGGAAGTCAAGGCCGCTCTCGAAAAGGCGGGAGTGCGCGTGGTGTTGGACGATTCGGACAACTCCCCCGGCTGGAAGTTCAACGAGTGGGAGATGCGCGGCGTACCCGTAAGAGTGGAAATAGGCCCCCGCGACGTTGAGGCCGGCAAGGCTATGCTGTTCCGCCGCGACAAATGCGAAAAGTGCGAATGTTCTTTAAGCGGCATAGTTGAAAGCGTAACCGCGCTTTCGGACGTTATACAGAGAGATATGCTCACCTCCGCCCGCGAACGGCGTGACAGCCGTATCGTTAAGGCTTACGATATGGCGGGCATTTTAGACGGAGTGGAGAAAGGCAATTTCGTTAAAGCAGGCTGGTGCGGTTGCCGCGGGTGCGAGGACAAGATTAAGGCCGAAACCGCCGCCACCGCCCGCGTTATGTGCGATGAGCTCGAGGACGAGGTATGCGCCGTCTGCGGCAAGCCCGCAAAGCACACCGTCTATTTTGCGAGAGCGTACTGATTTTTCTTGGTAAATATTTACGCCGTTTACGGCTTTTTCCCCGATGAAACCGGGGAATTTTTTTATTGCATATCTCGTTGCGGCGTGGTATAATAACTTCGTATAATCTATGGACGTAATAAGGGAAAAATTAAAGCTGTTGCCCGAAAATCCGGGCGTCTATATAATGCTCGACAGGTACGGGAACGTAATCTACGTCGGCAAGGCGCGCGTGCTCAAAAACAGGGTGCGTCAGTATTTTCACAATTCGCCCAAGCCCGAAAAGGTAATGCAGATGGTGGCCAACGTCGCCGACTTCAACTACATTATCACGGCAACCGAAATAGACGCGCTCGCCCTTGAAAACAACCTCATAAAAAAGTTCAAGCCCAAGTACAACATTCTGTTAAAGGACGACAAGACCTACCCGTATATCAAGGTCGATTTAAGGGAGGAATTTCCCAACTTCTACGTCACGCGCAAAATAAAAAAGGACGGCTGTAAGTACTACGGTCCTTTTATGGGCGGCATAAGCTATAAGGACGTTCTGGAAACCTGCGGGCTGCTCTTTTCCGTACGCCTCTGTCGCACCAAGATAGGGGCAAAGCCAAAGAGAGAGTGCCTTAACTACCATATAGGCAAGTGCTGCGCGCCCTGCGCACGCAAAATAACAAGGGAAGAGTACGCCGAACGCGTAAAACAGGCGCTTACTTTTTTGGAGGGCAACTACAAAAAAGCGCAGGAAATTTTAACGGAAAAGATGCTCGCCGCCGCCGAAAACGAGGCGTTCGAGCTTGCCCTCGACTACAAGAACAAGATTGCGATGCTCTCCAAATTGGAGGCAAAACGAATAACCTCGGTAAACAAGCCGATAGACGCAGACATAGTCGCCTATGCGACCAACGGTCTGTATTCGGCGGTCAATCTTCTCATAACGAGAAAGGGCATAATGCAGGGCGGCGCGTCTTTCGCCCTCGACGAGGCGCACACCTCGGACGCGGACGCGTTGACCTCCTTTATCACCCAATACTACGCCTCGCACGAGCCGCCGCCCGAAATAATCGCGGAGGACTACTGCGAAAAGGAGTTTTTGGAAAAATACTTTAAGGAAAAGCTGTCCAAGACGGTAACCGTAACACCGGCGAAACAGGGTACGAAAGCCGACCTGTTAAAGATGGCCAAGGAGAACGCCGCCGACTATCTCGACAAGTCTGTCGACCGCATAAAGCACAAGGACGATATGACGGTAAAAGCCTGCGAAAGGCTTCGGGAAATCCTGTCGCTGTCGCGCTATCCGCGCCGTATGGAGTGCTACGATATCTCCGACGTTTCGGGCGTGGACAAGGTTGCGTCCATGGTCGTGTTCGTCGACGGCGAGGCGGACAAAAATTCCTACCGCCGCTTTAAAATAAGGACGGTAGAGGGCGCGGACGACTTCGCGTCGCTTAGGGAGGTGCTTTCACGCCGCCTTGCAAAGCTCGGCACGGAAGAGGAGGAACGCTTCCCCAAGCCCGACCTCGTAGTAATCGACGGCGGCAAGGGCCAGCTGTCCGCGGTAAGGGAAATCTTCGACGGTTACGGCATAGCCGACGTCGACCTCATTTCCATAGCCAAGCAGGAGGAGGAGATATTCACGCTGCGCTCCGACGGCGCCGTAAAAATCCCGCGCAGCGACTATTCGCTGAGAATGGTTCAGCGAATACGCGACGAGGCGCACCGTTTCGCGGTGACCTATTTCCGCAACCTGCACTCCAAAAACGGCCTGACGAGCGTCCTCGACGGCATAGAGGGAGTGGGCAAGCGCAAACAGATAGCTTTAGTTAAAAAATTCTCCAATTTGGAACGGATTATGTCCGCCACCGAAGAGGAGCTCGCCTCGGTAGAAGGAATCGGCCCCTCGCTCGCAAAAAAGATTAAGGAATATTTCGACGCACTATGAAACTCAAGTGTAAGCTCATAGCGTCCGACTTCGACGGCACTCTTGCCGATTCGGGCAACGAGGTAGACGGAAGGTCGGTCGCCGCAATCAACCGCTACGTGGAGGCGGGCGGTATTTTCGCCGTGTGCACGGGGCGTATTCTGCCCTCAATTCTGCCGCGGGTAAGGGCGCTCGGACTGAAAGGGTTGGTGGTCGCCTGCCAAGGCTCGGTAATCGCCGATATCGAAAGCGGGAAAATAATTCGCGACGTCGCGCTGTCGGGCGGACAGACGGCGGAAATCTGCGCCTTTTTGGAGGCGCTCGGCGCCGCCGTAAATATTTATTATTCCGACGGGCTATATTCCAATCTGGCAGAGGACGATATTCACCTCAATACGTACGAAAGAATTACGGGCGTAAAGGCGCTGCACGCAGACAAACCGCTCTCGGAGTTTGCCGCGGAGTGCGGCAAGAGCTTTAATAAGGTCGCCGTTTTGTGTCATCCGAAAGACAGAGCGGAGCTGTTCGGCAAAATTTCCGCGCGCTTTGCGGGCAGATACGACGTAACCTGCAGCGCTCAGGTTCTTATAGAGGTTTCGCCCGCAGGAGAAACAAAGGGCGCCGCGCTGAACTTTCTGGCCGAATATTACGGCGTGCCCGAAGAGGAAACCTGCGCCGTCGGCGACAATCTGAACGATTTGAGCATGCTTAAAGCGGCGGGCTTCGGGGTGGCCGTGGGAAACGCCTGCGACGAACTGAAAGCGGCAGTGCGTTATATAACCGTAACCAACGACGAGGGCGCGGTCGCCCGTGTAATAGAGGAATTCGGATTTGGCAATGACTGAAATTTTGGCGCCTGCCGGCGATATCGGCAGCGCGTACGCCGCGATAAACAACGGCGCGGACGCAATCTATCTCGGACTGACGGCGTTCTCTGCAAGGAGCTCCGCGCAGAATTTCGACCTGCCCGCGCTTCGCGCTCTCCTTGCCCAAGCCCGCGTATTGGGCGTTAAAATTTACGTTGCGATGAACACGCTCGTTAAGGAGAGCGAGCTGTACGGCTTCATACAAACCGCCGTCGACGTTTGGAACGCAGGCGCGGACGCGATAATTATTCAGGATCTATACCTGGGGAGCTATCTCAAAAAGACCTACCCGCAGATGCGTCTGCACCTGTCCACTCAGGCGGGAATATGCAACGCGGTAGGGGCGAGGTACGCCAAGGAGCTCGGCTTCGACCGCGTAATTTTGGCAAGGGAAACGCCCATAAAAGATATCGCCGAAATCGCCTCCGTAATAGAAACCGAGGCGTTCGTACAGGGCGCGCTGTGTACGGCGTTTTCGGGGCAGTGTTATCTCTCCTCGTTCGCAGGCGGCAACTCGGGCAACAGGGGCAGATGCAAACAGCCCTGCCGCAAGCGCTACAAAATCGACAGAAAGGGCTTTGAGGAGTACGCCTACCGCATCTCCCTCTCGGATTTGTGCGTCGGCGAAAGCGTCGGGGAGCTTGTAAAGGCCGGCGTTACGTCGTTCAAAATAGAGGGGCGGATGAGACGACCGGAGTACGTCGCCGCCGCCGTAACCTACTATAAAAATCTGCTTTCGGGAAAGACTGTGCAGTCCGACTTTTCCGCGCTCAAACGCACATATAACAGGGGCAATTACACGAAAGGCCTTGCTTTCGGGCAGGACAAATCGTTCATCTCGCCTGCCGTTCAGGGTCATATGGGCGAGTTCGTCGGTACCGTGTTCGCCGAAAACGGCAGGTTCGTCTGTCACAGCGCAGAGCGGTGCGAAAAGGGCGATTCATTCAAGATATTACGCGAGGGAAGGGAGATAGGCGGCGCGGTCTGCGACGGCCCCGCAAAGGGCGGCTTTTCGCTTAGGTCGGGCGTGCGCCTTAAAAACGGCGACAAGGCCTTTATCACCACCGACGAAAGCCTATCGCAAAAGCTTCTTTCGGCTAAAAAGAGGCGGGAAATCGTTCTGTCCGTGCGCGCCGTTGCGGGCGAAAAATTTACCGTAGAGGCCTGCGGACGGAAGTATACGGCCGACTTTGCGGCGCAGGAGGCAAAGGGCAGACCTATATGCGCGGACGATATTAAAAATTGCTTCGGCAAGGTCGGTTGTTACCCCTTCGAAGTCGTATACGAAAGGGTGGAAACGGACGGCAACTCCTTTCTGCCCATGTCGCTTTTAAACGCCTTCAGGCGCGAGGTCTACGCCGACTGCTTCGCGCGGCTTTCCGCAAACGGTAATGAGAAAGCCGAGGCCGTGGTTCCCCTGCCCGAAAGGGCGGCCGCTTTGGTTAAGAACGATAAAGTGTGCATAATTGCCTCCGACTTAAACGGAGTGGAGGCAGATATAGGCGTACTCCGCCCCGACGACTATTTCTCCGGCCTGTCGCGCCTCACAGACGGCTTTAAAGGCGAAAAATTTTTATATCTTCCGCCCTTTCTTAGCGGGCGTGAAATAGAGGCGCTGAAACCTGTAATTTTGCAATTCGACGGCATATATGGCGGGGGTAATTATATAATTCCACTTGCCAAAGCAATGAATAAAAAGGCGTTTGCGGGTTGCGGCTTCAACCTTTCGAACAGTCTTTCACTGTCGCTATGCCCCGCAGACTACGCCGCCCTGTCAAAGGAGCTCACCCGCGCCGAAAGCCGTCCTCTGGCGGGGGCTGATACCTTCGCCCTCACGGCGGGCGATATCAAGGTAATGGACTTGATATATTGCCCGTTCTCCAAGACGTGCAAGTCGTGCGACAGGCGCAGCCGCTACACGCTGACCGACGAGGAAAACAGGCAGTTCGTCTTGCGCCGCTACGAAATCGGCGAATGTCGTTTCGAAATTCTGAATTGTGCGCCGCTCGTTTCCGATAACGCTTACACGGGCAGAATTTTCGACTTCACCTCGCACGATAACCCCTCGCGCCTGCCTGCGGATTCCCAAGAGCTCAAGTCGGTATTTGCGGTGCGCACTAAGGGTCACACCGAAAATCCGGTACTGTAAATTCACGGCAATTTAAGAAGATAACGATGGACAGAGAAAGCATAACCAAGTTAGAACTCAATAAAATTCTTGCCGCCTGCTCGGAATACGCCGTCTTGCAGTCGTCCAAGACCGCCCTGCGCACGCTTTTGCCTGCGGGAGGGTTGGACGAGGTGCGCGGAAGACTGAATTTTACGGCCGAGTGCGACAAGCTTCTGTACCGCTTCGGCGTCGGTAAGGTGGAGTACTTTTCCGAAGTGCAGCCCCTCGTTGCCCGCGCGGCAAAAGGTTCGGCGCTGTCCTGCGCGGAGCTTCTGGAGGTCAACGCCCTGCTGCGTTCGGCGAGGCTTGCCTACACCGCGGTAAAGGGGGCGGACGACGGCGAGCTGCCCATTGCGGGCCGTCTTGCGGACGATATCTTCTTCGACGCCCGTCTGGAGGACGATATCACCGAAAAAATCATCTCGCCGGATACGGTCTGTGACTCTGCCAGCGACGCTCTCTATTCCATACGTTCGAAAATAAAGAGCCTGAACGAGCGCATACGCTCCACTCTCTCGGAATATGTTTCGGGCAAGGACGCGGCCTATCTACGGGACAGCTTGGTCACCGTGCGCGGCGACCGCTTCGTAATTCCCGTCAAGGCGGAATATAAGAGCAAAATAAAGGGCTTCATACACGACCGCTCCGCGTCGGGCGCAACCTTTTTCATAGAGCCGGAGTACGTGCTCAATCTCAACAACGAGCTCGTCGCGCTCTCCATAGACGAAAAAGAGGAGGTGGAGCGCATTTTAAAGGCGCTCTCGGCCCGCGTCGGCGCGCTGAACGAAAAATTGCAATCCTCAATCGTCGCGCTCACAAAGCTCGATATGGGTTACGCCATGGCCGAATACGCCTATTCGCTGCGGGCAATCTGCCCGAAGGTCAACAAGCGCGGGTACGTCAACATAGTTAAGGGCAGACACCCTTTAATCGACAAAAACAAGGTCGTGCCCGTGTCCGTAGAGCTCGGCAAAAGCTACGCATTTTTGCTGCTTAGCGGCGCAAATACGGGCGGCAAAACGGTCACCTTGAAAATGGTCGGTCTATTCTGCCTTATGGCGGAGTGCGGTCTGTTTATTCCGGCTGCGGCGGGCAGCGAGGTGTGCGCCTTTGAAAACGTGTTCTGCGACGTGGGCGACGCGCAGAGCATAGAGGAGAGCCTCTCCACTTTCTCCAGCCATATAACCAACGTAATCCGCGTCTTGGACGGCGCGGACGGCGATAGCTTGGTGCTCATCGACGAGCTCGGCGGCGGCACGAACCCCGACGAGGGTCAGGCAATCGCAAGGGCGGTTGTAGAACACCTGATAAACGCGGGTAGCAAGGGCATAGTAACCACCCATTTTACTTCCCTGAAGGAATTTGCCTGCTCCGAAAACGGCATAGAAAACGCCTCCATGCAATTCGACAGCGCAACCCTTCGCCCGCTGTATACAATCAAAATCGGCCTTGCCGGCGCAAGCAACGCTCTCGCCATAGCAAGAAGGCTGGGTATGAACGACGGCGTCCTCGCCGCCGCCGAAAACTATCTTTCCGATTCCGCCAAAAATTACGAGAATATTCTCGCAGGCGCGGAGGAGGAGCGGGTTCGCGCTCAGGCCGCCATGCAGAGGGCGCAGACCCTCGAAGAGGAGTGGCGGCAAAAGACGGAGAGCGCTGAAAAAACGCTCGAAGCGCTGGAAAAGGAGAGGGCGAAGCTGAACGTAAACGCCCGCGCCGAGAGCCGCCGCATTATAAACGAGCGCACCGAACGCGCCGAGGAGCTTTTAAGCGAGATAGAGGAAATATTTTCGAAAGAGGAAATCTCCCAAACCGACCTCATACGCGCCCGCACGCTCAAAAACAAGATAAAGGACGAGGGCTACGAGAGCGGGGAGAGCTACTCGATAGACGACTACGCCGACGCCACGCCCGACAAAATCGGGGCGGGAACCGAGGTGCTCGTCGAAAGCTTGCAGAGCCGCGGCGTCGTCCTTTCCTATAACGCGGGCAAAAAAGAGGCGGAAGTCGCCTGCGGCAATCTGAAAATGCACGTAGGCTTAGACGGCCTCAAACTCATACCGAAGGCGCCGCCCGTTAAGAAGCCCGAAAGAAAAAAGGAGAACGTAAAGGTAGTGCGCAAGTTCGGCTTGTCGCAACCTGTTTCCGAAATAAACGTAATAGGTATGAACGCGGAGGAAGCGCTCGAAGAGGTGGAAAACTTCCTCGATAAGGCAATCACCGACAACTTGGAGCAGGTAAAAATAATCCACGGCGTCGGCACGGGCAAGCTGCGCGCCGCCATTGCACGGCGCTTAAAAGGGCACCGCGGCGTAAAGGAGTTCCGCCCGGGGGCTTACGGCGAGGGCGAAATAGGCGTGACCATAGTTACTTTAAAATAAAAGTCAATTTCACGCCTTTCCCGAAATAAAATAGTAATACTATTTCGTTTTCGGGGGAAAACTATTGAAAAACAAACTCATTTCGGTTATAGTAAACGTGGTTTTGTGTGCGCTGATATGTTGCGTGTGTCTCGTAGGCTTTATCGGCGGCGAAGCGGAGGAAGTAACCGCAGAGGACAGCGGACTCTATTACCGCTCCCCCGAGCCAAAGGGCGTTTCGCTCATGTTCAACGTCTATCAGAACACCTCCAACGTGTACGCCATTTTGGACGTTTTAGACGAATACTCCGCCAAGGCCACCTTCTTTCTCGGCGGCTGTTGGGCCGACGACAATATAGATTGCGTGCGCGAAATTGCCGCAAGGGGTCACGCTGTGGGAACGCACGGGTACTTTCACAAGGACCACTCCAAAATGAACCACGCGCAAAACCTTGCCGAAATCCGCCCGTCGGTCAAGCTTCTTTCGGCGATGCTGAATAAAGAGATAACGCTGTTTGCGCCCCCGTCGGGCGCCTTTAACGACGCCACCCTTTCTGCGGCGGCTACGCTGAATTTAAAGACTATTATGTGGAGCCGCGACACCGTAGATTGGCGCGACGGCGATAAGGCGGTCTTTATCGACCGCGCGACTAAAAATCTTCAGAACGGCGAATTTATTTTAATGCACCCCATGGACGTTACGGTAAAGGCGCTCCCCGCAGTGCTCGAATATTTCAAAGAAAACGGCTTTGCCGCCGTCACGGTAGAAGAAAACTTAATTTAAAAATATAAATAATTA
>CAZELQ010000041.1:0-9432 GCA_964513195.1 uncultured Clostridia bacterium
GGCGCTTTTAAACGCCAGACCGAAAAAGGTTTTGGGCTTTAAGAAACCCGTTGATTTATTTAACTTTTTCTTAGCTAACTGTTGCACTTAGTTTGACAATTCAGTTTCAATCTATTCAATTTTAGTCGGTGACGTCGTTTGAGAGAGCGGCCTTACCCGTCTCACCCGTACGCACCCTCATGACGTTCTCTACGTTGCTTACGAAAATCTTGCCCGCGCCGTATTTGCCGTCCGCAAGTACCTTTTGCGCCACTGCCACAACCAACTTGGGGTCGACTTCCGAAACCACTACCTCCACCTGAATTTTCGGGAGCAGGTGCATAGAGGTCTTAACGCCCCTGTATTGCCCCGTCTTTCCGCTCTGCGCGCCGCAGCCCATAACGTTAGACACCGTCATACCCGTTACTCCTATCTGCGCCATAGCGTCTTTAAGGGTTAAGAATTTGTCCTGACCCGTAATTATGGTGACCTTGCTGTAGTTTTCCGTACCGCTTACGGTCAAATCGATGTCCGCAGGCGCGACGCCGCTTACGTCGACGCACGTTCCCTCTCCGTCATATGAGGGCGCCGTGGGAAGAAAATCCGCATAAGCGCTGTCCAAACCGTGTTCGGAAACGTCCAGACCGATAATCTCGTCCTCGGCGGACGCGCGGAGCCCGTTCCACGTCTTGCCTATTTTTATTGCTTTTACGAGCCCGCACTTTTCCTTAATCATTACGGGCAGATATTTTATGCCGCCGAACATTACGACCATCCACACGGTCGTCCAAGCGATTATCGAAAGTATGCCCGCAAGCTGAATACCGAGCAGATACCCGTTTCCGCCGTAGAACACGCCGAGCATGGATTTGTCTATGATTCTGCCTGCGGCGTCCACTCCCGTCGCGCCCGACTGGAAGTCCACGCACGCGAAGAAGCCGACGGCAATCGTGCCCCATATACCGTTTGCACAGTGCACCGCGATTGCTCCGACGGGGTCGTCTATATGCAATTTCTTGTCCAACAGCTCTGCCACTACCACGACCAAGACGCCCGAAACCGCACCGATTACGGTAGCGCCGAGGGCGTCCACCGTGTAGCAACCCGCAGTTACGGCTACAAGCCCCGCAAGCGATGCGTTGAGGCACATGGAAACGTCGGGCTTCTTGTTCTTTACCCAAGTGAAAATCATACATACGACGGTAGCTACTGCGGGCGACACGGTGGTCGTGAGAAATATATTGGCAAGCGAATTTAAAGAGGTCGCCGCCGCGCCGTTAAAGCCGTACCAACCGAACCAAAGCACGAAGACGCCGAGTGCGCCGAGCGTCAAGCTATGACCCTGTATGGCGTTTACTTTTACGACCTTGCCGTTCTCGTTGCGTTCGTATTTGCCGATACGCGGGCCGACGAAAATAGCGCCTACGAGAGCGGCTATGCCGCCGACGGTATGTATGCAGGCCGAGCCTGCAAAGTCCACGAAGCCTTTGTTGACGAGCCAGCCGTTGCCCCATACCCAACCCGCTTCCACAGGGTATACCACAAGCGAAATGAGCGCCGAGTAAATGCAGTAGGAAATAAAGCGCGTTCTTTCGGCCATTGCGCCCGATACAATCGTAGCGGCGGTGGCGCAGAATACCAAGTTAAACACGAAGCTCGACGCGTTTTCGGCAACGAAGGACGAGAAATCGGTGAACAGTCCCAACGACGGCACGCCGATAAATCCGCCGACCGCCTCCTGCCCTACGAGCAACGAGAAGCCCAAAAGCATAAACACCACCGTGCCGATACAGAAATCCATGAGGTTCTTCATAATGATATTGCCGGCGTTTTTGGCGCGGGTAAAGCCCGTTTCCACCATTGCGAACCCGCACTGCATAAAGAATACGAGAGCCGCGCCGATTAAAAACCAGATACCGAAAGCGTAGTCGCCCACAAGAGCATAAATTTCGTCGTTCAACATACAAATTTCTCCTTTTAAGAGTAAACGGTCGTCTTGCCCGTTTAATCTTTATACGAATAGTTTATTCCTACGTTTTACCCGTGTCAACAAATCCGACCAAGCCCGAACTTCGCGATTTTTTAGGGGTATTATAAGTAAAACTTATACACCTATGCAAAACCCGTATGAACTCCGAACGTTTTTCAAAGCAGAGTAAACGCCCGCCGCACGGCTATCGCGTGCGGCGGGCGTTCAGGCGGAAAAATCATACGTGCTGCCGCATATCTGCGGTCGGCGCGTATTACATATTCGGTTTGTTATTTTGTTCTTCGGGCTCTTTTGCGGCGGGACGCGAAAAGTCGAGCTTATACTTGCCGTCTTTTTTAACCAGCTTGTCGTAAAGCCACATTAGATAGCCGAGGCCGATGAAAACCGCCGCAAAGAGAACGACCCACAGCACTACGCCGCCGTAGCCCTGATTGTGCCAATTTACGTCCAGAAAGAAATAGGGGTAACCGAAATCTTCGATGCACGCGCCCAATATAATCACGCAGACTACGTAGACGAGCGGGATTATCGCGCTGAGCAGGGGGTAGTACCATTTGACAATCTTGTGTTCGTCGAACAGGAAAAAGTCCAGAATGAACATTACGGGCACAACCATATGACAGAAAATATTGTAGATATTGCGCCAATAGCTGAGCTCGAGCGGGTTGCCGAGAGTGAAAACGTAGATAAGGCAGGTAACTAAAATCATTACGGTGGTCATAAACTTGAAGCACCTGATAACCCTGTTGTGCCCCTCCTTTTCTCCCGCTCTCACGCGCTTTACGTTGTCGTTGAGAACTATTACGGAGGCGGCAAACACGAGCCAATTCGATACGTTCGTGTAGTAATATACGAAGCGCCAATCGAGCGACGACCATTCGTTGACCCAATCGCCCAGCCACATCGGGTCTTCTTTGCCGACGTAAACGCAAACGAACCAGCGGAACGTCAAGAGAACCGCAAAGCCCGAAAAGCAGCAAAGAATTATACGGTAAATCATCTGCGTCATCAAATTGTTTTTCATAGTCTTCTCCGAGTAGAAATTTCTTATGCACAAGTATAGCGCAAAAAATAACGTAATGCAACAAGTAAAAGCGCAAAAAAAAGGAATGCGGCTTTTGCAAACCGCACCCCTTAAAAGAGAGAATATGAAAAAACTTAGTGTGTGCCTATTAGGAACTTCGGGCGCCTACCCATCGTTTATGGTTGGATTTTACCACCCGTTTGTGTTCAAATTATGAAAAAATTATGTTTTTAAAGTAAATTTTATTGCCCCGTCTAAAAAAACGGCTCTATGCGTTAAAACGTCCGAAAAGCCTTTCCGCGACCCTGAGGCCGTCGGCCGCGGACGAGGTTATGCCGCCCGAGTAGCCGCTGCCCTCGCCGCAGGGGTATAGATTTTTCAGGCTTACGCTCTGCAGGTCCTCCCCTCTGACTATTCTGACGGGCGAGGAAAAACGGGTTTCGACGCCCGTCATCACCGCAGCCTCGGAATCGAAGCCCTTGAGCCGCCTGCCCATATCGGGAATAGCCGCCCTCAACGCTTGTACCGTTACGGAGGGCAGAATTTCGGAAAGGGGCGCAAACACCGTTCCCGCCGCGTAGGTGGGCTTGACCTCTTTAAAGCCGTCAGAAACCCTGCCGCGCAGAAAATCGCCGACCAGCTGCACGGGCGCGCGGTAGTCCGACGCGACGGAAAAGGCGCGGCGCTCGAGCTCCCTCTGGAACCGCATACCGTCGAACAGGCCGTCGCCGAAGTCGCCCGTTCTCATCTGTACCATAAGCGCCGAATTGGAATTCTTCCCGTCGCGGGCGCGCAGGCTCATACCGTTTACGACCACGCCGCCCTCCTCGCTCGCTGCGGGGATTACCACGCCGCCCGGGCACATACAAAAGGTGAACGCCGTCCTCTCGTGGGCGTGGCTGACGAGTTGGTAGTCGGCCGCGGGAAGGTATTTACAGGCCTCGCCGTACTGCGCGTAATTTATCGCCCCGGCAAGATGCTCTATTCTGACGCCTACGGCAAAGTCGCGCGGCTCCATATATACGCCGCTTGCGTTCAACGTTTCGAACGTGTCGCGGGCGGAATGGCCTACGGCGAGCACGGCGGCGTCTACCGAGAGTTCGTCCGTCTTTCCGCTCTTTACGTTTTTAAGCTTTAACGACTTCAACGCGCCCCTCTCCGCTCCTATTCCGGTAAGCGCCGTATCGAACACGTAGCGGCCGCCGTTTTCGGTGACGAATTTCCTCAGATTGCGCAACACGTCGTAGAGTTTGTCGCTGCCGACGTGCGGCTTGTTGAGATAGAGGACGTCCTCGGGAGCGCCGAATCTGTAAAACAGCGACAGAACGTCGGCGTTCAGACCGTCCTTCGTGCGGGTGTTGAGCTTGCCGTCCGAAAACGCGCCCGCGCCGCCCTCGCCGAACTGCACGTTGCTGTCGGGGTTAAGTACGCGCCCGTTAAAAAATCCGAGGCAGCTTTCCCTGCGCTCCTCCACCCTCTCGCCGCGCTCTATGATAACCGGACGGAAGCCGTGTTCTATAAGGCGCACCGCACAGAAGAGGCCGGCGGGACCGCTGCCTATAACCGCCACCGCGGGCGGGCTTTTCAATTTCTCGAAAAGCCTGTCCTCTTCGGTCTGCTTCTCGGCCGAAAAGGCTATCGAATAGAGCCAGAACAGATTGCGTTTATCGCGGGCGTCCAGCGATTTTTTTAATATTTTAAAATACGCGACCTTCCGTTTCAGCTTTCCCTCCGCGATTTTGAGAAGTTCGCTTTCGGGGCGCGTTACGGGAAGTCTGACGTTATCTAAACGGGTTATCATCCGGCGCGCTCCCCGCAGATAGCTTTTGCGGCGTGCATACCGCTGCAAAAGGCCCAGGTCAGGTTGTACCCGCCGCAATCTCCGTCCACGTCGGCGACCTCGCCGACCAGATAGAGCTTGGGAGTTATTCTGCTCTGAAGATTTCCGTCAATCTCCGAAAACGGAACGCCGCCGGCCGTGACCTGCGCGTAGTCGAAGCCGAGAGTGCCGCATACGTCCACGGTGAAGTTTTTGACCAAAGCGGCAAGCTTTGCGGGGTCGGAGCTTTGGCACCGCTTTACTATCGCCCTCGCAATTTGATTATGAAGCGTGCCGAACAGAAGCTCCGCGCCGTCGTAACCCGCCGCCTTTCTGCGTGCGATTATTTCCGCTATTTGCTCTTCGGAAAATTCGGGAAGAAACTCTATCGAGAGCGCTTCGTCCTTTCTGCCCGCGAGGTGCGAAGATATTGAAAAAATCGCGTTGCCGGACAGACCGTAGTCGGTAAAAATCACGTCGCCCGCCGCCTCCGCGACGCCTAAAAGCCTTACGACGCACTCCGCACGTATGCCTTTCAGGGTCTTAGTGTAGCGGGTGTCGCACTTCAGCTGTACGAGCGAGGGGTAAAGCGGCGTTACGGAGTGTCCGAGAGATTTCGCAATGGAAAAGCCTCCGCCGTCGGTGCCAAACTGTTTTTGCGCCTTGCCGCCCGCCGCAAGGACGACGTATTCGGAGGTTATGCTCCGACCGTCCGATAGGGTAAGTCCGAAGCCCTTGTCCACCCTTGTAACCGCCGTCGAAAGCAGAAGCTCCGCGCCCGACCCAAGCACGTCCGCTATAAGGCTGTCCGAGAGGGCCGAAGCCTGCTTACCTGCGGGATATGTGCGGCCCGATTTATCTGTGACAAACAGAAAATCGAACAGAGAACGCGGGTCGTACTCGCCGGAACAGCACAATTTTTCCGCCGTTTTTTTACCGCTGCCGTGAAAGTTGCGGGCGGTCATGTCGGAGTTGGTAATATTCCCCTGACCGTTACCGCTCGCGGCGATTTTTCTGCCCGCGCGCGGACCAGACTCTATGACTATGACGGAAATATTCTTATCGGTTTTTTTGAGCGTGACGGCGCATGCAAGTCCCGCCGCGCCGCCGCCTATTATGGCTACGTCGTAATTTTTCATAACCCAATTTTACACTTAACGCCACGAAGTGTCAACCGGAAGTTTACCCAAACTTTCTTTAAGCGCGCCGACGTGAAGCCGCTCGTCTTCCAAAATTCTCGAAATAAGCGCTTTCAGCGTATCGTTTTTGAGACGGGCCAGCATCTTCTCATAGCCGTATATAGCGTGCTTTTCGCCCATAATATCGTCCTCTATCATGTTGCGCAGGGTGCGCGAATAGGCCACGAATTTAGTCGAATAAAAGTTATACTGCGCCGGCGGGTTGGCGGTAAAGACGGGCTGTGCGCCCATTTTTATGAGAGCCTCGCCCAAAAGGTCGAAATGTATCATCTCCGCGATGGCAATGCTCTTTAATAGCTCCGCCGTTTTTTCGTCACCCTTGCAAGCGAAGTTAAGCGAATGGTAAATATACTGCATTACGGCGTTCAGCTCCCCCGCAGAAGTGGCGTATGCGGGAGAAATTATCCGTACGGAAAGGCAATCGGTTTGGAGACCTTTTAAAGACGGGTAAGGACCGTCGGCGATAAGCGGCTTGGGCATAGACGAATACTCCTTTGAAAATGGCTGTATACCAACCTATTCTTTCGGCTGCGTTTTTGACACAAAAAACGGGCGGCGAAGGTTTGCCTTCGCCGCCCGAAAATTTCAATTACCCCCGAAGTATGTCCTTGAGAAACTGCCCCGTGAAGCTTTGTTCGCACTGCGCGACCTGCTCGGGAGAGCCGCTCGTAATTACCGTTCCGCCCCTGTCGCCGCCCTCCGGTCCGAGGTCTATAATCCAATCGGCGTTCTTTATTACGTCGAGGTTATGCTCGATTACGATTACGGTGTTTCCGCCCTCTCTCAGCCGCGCCATTATGCCGACGAGCTTATCGACGTCGTAGCTGTGCAGACCGGTCGTGGGCTCGTCTAAAATGTAAATCGTTCTGCCCGTACTGCGCTTGGAAAGCTCGGTTGCGAGCTTTACGCGCTGTGCTTCGCCGCCCGAAAGAGTGGTCGCGCTCTGACCCATTTTGATATAGCCGAGACCTACGTCGTACAACGTTTTGAGTTTATTGTATACCGACGAAACGGGCCGGAAAAAGTCGCAGGCCTCCTCCACCGTCATATCGAGGACGTCGGAAATTGACTTGCCCTTGTACTTGACCTCCAAGGTTTCGCGGTTGTAGCGCTTGCCGCCGCACACCTCGCAAGGGACGAAAATGTCGGGCAGAAAGTGCATTGCTATCTGCAAAATGCCGTCGCCCTGACAGTGCTCGCACCTGCCGCCCGCGACGTTAAAGGAAAATCTGCCGCTCTTGTAGCCCCTCTCCTTTGCGTCGGGAGTGGCGGCGAAGAGGTCGCGTATCATGGTAAATACGCCGGTATAGGTTGCCGGATTACTCCTCGGCGTGCGGCCTATCGGCTGTTGGTCGATGGCGATCACCTTGTCGAAATATTCCTCGCCCTCGTAGGAATCGGCTTTACCCAAAAGCTGCCGTGCGCCGTTGAGCTTGTTGGCAAGAAAGGGGTAAATTATCTCGTTTACGAGCGAGGATTTGCCCGAACCCGAAACGCCCGTAACCGCGGTTATAAGACCTACGGGGATTTCTACGTCGATATTTTTCAGATTGTTCTGGCGGCATCCGCGCACTTTGAAGAATCGTCCGTCGGGAGCGACTCTGCGCTCGGGTACCTGTATCTTTCTGCGCCCCGCAAGATAGTCGCCCGTTATGGATTTCGGCTCCGCCATAATGTCCTGCTGTGTGCCGCAGGCCACTACTTCGCCGCCGTGAATACCGGCCATAGGGCCTATGTCTACAATATAGTCGGCTGCTTTTATCGTATCTTCGTCGTGCTCCACCACTATAAGCGTGTTGCCTAAATCCCTAAGATTCTGAAGCGACTGCAACAGCTTAAGGTTGTCGCGCTGGTGCAGACCTATAGACGGTTCGTCCAAGATATATAGAACGCCCGTCAACGCGCTGCCAATCTGCGTGGCAAGTCGTATGCGCTGGCTTTCGCCGCCCGAAAGCGTAGCCGCCGAGCGGGAAAGAGTCAGATAGCCGAGCCCGACGTTTTCCAGAAAATTTATGCGGCTGTCGATTTCCTTTATAATATTATCGGCGATTAGATGCTCGGTTTTGGAGAAAAAGGAAAAGTCGGAAAAATCCTTTAGCTCGTCCACCGACATATCGCATACCTCGGCTATATTCTTGCCGCCCACCGTAACGGCAAGCGCCTCCTTTTTAAGCCTTTTGCCGTGACAGCAGGGGCACTCAGACGTGCGCATATAGCGTTCAATGTCCCACTTTACGCCGTCGGACGATGTCTGGTTATACCGCCTTTGCAGGTTGGCCGCGAAGCCCTCCCACGCCGTCCTGTAGCTTCCCTGAAAGCGGGAAACGTTGTATTGAAGGTCTATTTTCTCGCCGCCGTTGCCGTACATTAACATATCGTACACGCCGTCGGGCAAATCCTTTACGGGTACGTCGAGAGAGAAGCCGTAAATTTTCGAAAGCGAGCTTAAATACATCTGCGTCATGGCCGACGAGTCGAGATTCCAGCCGCTTATTTTTATGGCCCCCTCGCGCAGAGTTTTGTTCTTGTCGGGGCAAATCAAGTCGGGGTCGACCTTCTGCCTGAAGCCGAGGCCCGAACATTCGGGGCAAGCGCCCCAAGGCGTGTTGAACGAAAAAAGCCGCGGCTCTATTTCCTCTATCGATATACCGCAATCGGGGCAAGCGTACTTGGTGGAAAACAGTTCCTCCTTTTCACCGCAGTCGATAACGACGATGCCGTCGGCAAGCTTCAAGGCGCTTTCCAGACTGTCGGTAAGGCGCTTCGACACGCCCTCCTTTACTATAAGCCTGTCCACCACGACGGAGATATTGTGGCGAATATTTTTTTCGAGGTGTATTTCCTCCTGCAAATCATAGAGTGAGCCGTCGATTTTGACCCTGCCGTAGCCGCTCTTTTTATACGAGGCAAGCTCCTTTACGAACTCGCCCTTCTTGCCGCGGACGACGGGGGCCTCAACCATTATCTTGCTGCCTACGGGCAGAAGCATTACTTTATCGGCGATTTCGTCCACAGACTGACGTCTGATTTCCCTGCCGCAGTTGGGGCAATGAGGTATACCCACGCGCGCGAAAAGCAGACGGAAATAGTCGTAGATTTCGGTAACCGTACCCACTGTCGAACGGGGATTGTGCGAGGTCGTTTTCTGGTCTATGGAAATTGCGGGAGAAAGCCCGTCGATAAGCTCGACGTCGGGCTTTTCCATTTGCCCTAAAAATTGGCGGGCATAGGACGAAAGGCTCTCTATATACCTCCTCTGCCCCTCGGCAAAAATAGTGTCGAAGGCAAGCGTGGATTTACCGCTGCCCGAAAGACCCGTAAACACCGTTAAAGTGTTGCGGGGAATGTGCACGTCGATATTTTTTAAGTTGTTTTCCTTTGCACCTTTTACAAATATTTCGTCTTTCATGATGTTCCTTTT
>CAZELQ010000042.1:0-9262 GCA_964513195.1 uncultured Clostridia bacterium
CGTTCGTGGGATTGAACGCTTAGTACTTGGGTCTTTCGGTGTAGTGCGTATGCAGTAACTCGTGCGCCTTATGCGAATTGGGTTCGCCGAAGAATTCCTCGTACAGCTTGGTTACGGTCGCGTTCTCGTGAGAACAGCGCGCCGCGCGTTCGCTGTCGTAATCGTACAGAGCCTGCGCACGCAACGTCTTCAAATCCACGTTGTTGCGGATTTCGTCGTGAACGTAGGGCTGGCCGCCGCCGTTTACGCAGCCGCCGGGGCATGCCATAACTTCGACGAACGTATAGTCTTTTTCCCCGCTCTTAACCGAGTCGAGAATAGTCCTCGCATTGCCGAGCCCCGACGCAACCGCAACCTTTACGGTCTTGCCGCCGAGAGTGTACGTGGCTTCCTTTACGCCCTGCGTGCCGCGCACTTCGTTAAATACGATGGGTTCGTCCTCGTCGCCGAGAGCCTTGGCCGCCGTTCTTAAAGCCGCCTCCATTACGCCGCCCGTCGCGCCGAAGATTGCGCCCGCGCCGGAAGCCAAGCCGAACGGGTCGTCGTATTCGGCGTCCGCAAGGTTGGCGAAGTCGATACCCGCTTCCTTAATCATCTTGGCAAGCTCGCGCGTGGTGATTGCCGCGTCGGTGTAGTTACCAAGCTCGTCGCGGGTAATCTCGAACTTCTTTGCCGTGCAGGGTATAACCGATACGATGTAGAGGTTCTTTGGGTCTATGCCGTTTTTCTGACAGTAATAGGTTTTAAGCACGGCCGAGAACATTTCCTGCGGGGATTTGCAGGTGGAAAGATTGGGCAAAAATTCGGGGTAATAGTGCTCGCAGAATTTAATCCAGCCGGGGCAGCAGCTCGTGAACATGGGCGTCTTGCCGCCGTTTTTAAGACGGAAAAGAAGCTCGTTCGCCTCCTCCATTATCGTGAGGTCTGCGGTGGTGTCCATATTGAAGCACTCGACGTCGCCGAGCTGTTTGATTGCGGCGACCATTTTGCCCTCCACGTTGGTGCCTACGGGCAGGCCGAACGCCTCGCCGAGAGTAGCCCTCACGGAGGGCGCGGTGAAGAACACGACCTTTTTCGTAGGGTCGACTATCGCTCCCCAGACGTCGGCCACGTTGCTCTTTTCATAGAGCGCGCCTACGGGGCAAGCGACTACGCACTGTCCGCAATTTACGCAGGAAGTATATGCCAGCGAGACGTCGAAGGGCGAGCCTATCGTCTTGGCGTAGCCCCTGTTCTTGGGACCTATAGCGCCAATAGTCTGCTTTTCGCACGCCGCAACGCAGCGGGTGCACATTATACACTTGGAATTGTCCCTGACTACCGAGGGCGACAAGTCGTCGAGCGGCTTTAAGTCGTGGTCGGTACCGAACTTGTCCTCCTCCGCGTTGTACTCCAAAGCGAGCTTCTGCAACTCGCAGTTCATGGAGCGCACGCAGGACAGGCACTTCTTTTTGTGAGTGGAAAGAATGAGCTCCAAGGTGGTTTTTCTGGACTTTCTTACCTTGGGGGTGTTGGTCCTGACTTCCATACCCTCGGAAACGGGATATACGCACGCCGCGACTAAGCCCCTTGCGCCCGTCGCCTCTACAAGGCACATACGGCAGGAGCCTATGCACTGCGTTTCCTTCAAATAGCACAGGGTGGGTATGCGCACGTTGGCCAGCTTTGCGGCCTGTAATATGGTGGAACCTTCCGGCACGCTTACCGCTATGCCGTTAATTTTTAAATTGACCATTATCTGTTACCTCCCTTACTTCTTCTCGATGGCATTGAACTTGCAATGCGCGATACACTGTCCGCACTTGATACACTTTTTGACGTCTATCTCGTGAGGATTCTTTACGGCGCCGCTTATAGCGCCTGCCGGACAGTTGCGCGCGCAGAGCGTACAACCGCGGCACTTGTCGGGGTCGATATAATAGTTGAGGAGCGACTTGCACACGCCCGCGGGGCAGCGCTTTTCCTTTATGTGGGCGATATACTCGTCCCCGAAATGCGCGAGAGTGGAGAGTATGGGGTTGGGTGCGGACTGGCCGAGCGCGCAGAGCGACGAGCTCTTCATGTGGTCGGCAATCTCCCTGATTTTATCGAGGTCCTCCATTTCGCCGTTGCCCTCGGTTATCTTGGTCAATAGCTCCAACATTCTCTTGGTGCCTATGCGGCAGGGAGTGCATTTGCCGCAGCTTTCGTCGGCGGTGAACTCGAGATAGAATTTAGCGATGTCGACCATGCAGGTGTCCTCGTCCATAACTATAAGTCCGCCCGAGCCCATCATAGAGCCGATTTGGATTAAGTTATCGAAGTCCATGGGAATATCGATATACTTTGCGGGAATACAGCCGCCGGAGGGGCCGCCCGTCTGCGCCGCCTTGAAGGCCTTGCCGTTAGGTATGCCGCCGCCGATATCGTTTATTATGGTGCCGAGCGTCGTGCCCATGGGAACTTCCACAAGACCGACGTTGTGAATCTTGCCGCCGAGCGCGAACACCTTTGTGCCTTTGCTCTTCTCGGTGCCGATTTTATTGAACCAATCCGCGCCGTTCAGAATGATAGGCGCGACGTTTGCCCAAGTTTCCACGTTGTTCAAAAGCGTAGGCTTGTCGAAAAGTCCCTTTACCGCAGGGAAAGGAGGACGGGGACGGGGTTCGCCTCTGCCGCCCTCGATACTCCTCATAAGCGCCGTTTCCTCACCGCAGACGAACGCGCCCGCGCCGAGACGGATGTCTATGTCGAAGTCGAAGCCGCTCCCAAAAATGTTCTTGCCCAACAGTCCGAGCTCCCTCGCTTGTCTTATGGCAATGTTGAGCCGCTCTACCGCGATGGGGTATTCCGCACGAACGTAAATATAGCCCTGATGCGCGCCGATTGCAAAGCCGGCGATGGCCATTGCTTCGAGTACGGTGTGGGGGTCGCCCTCCAAAACCGACCTGTCCATAAACGCGCCGGGGTCGCCCTCGTCGGCGTTACAGCAGACGTACTTTACGTCGCTTTGGGAAGCCCTTGTAAACGCCCACTTGCGCCCCGTGGGGAAGCCCGCGCCGCCGCGTCCGCGGAGACCCGAAGCCAAAACTTCGTCGATGACCTGCTCGGGCGTCATTTCGAACAGAACCTTTTTGAGTGCCTGATAGTCGCCCGCCGCTATAGCCTCGTCGATATCTTCCGCCGCGATTACGCCGCAGTTGCGGAGGGCTATACGCATCTGATGCTTGTAGAAGGGGATTTCCGCAAAGGGAATTACGCTGCCGTCCTCGTGAACGGTGGGTGCGTACAAAAGCTCCTTTACTATGCTTCCGCCCTTAACAAGGTGCTTTTCGGCAACCGTCTTTGCGTGTTCGGGGGTCATCTGCGAATAGAACGCGCCCTCGGGATAGACGATCATGATGGGACCGAGCGCGCAAAGCCCGAAGCAACCCGTCTTGACGATCAAAACGTCGTCTATTCCGAGCTCCTTAAAGCTGTTTTCCAGCTGCTCGATTACCTTTAACGAATGCGAAGAGGTACAGCCCGTACCGCCGCACACCAGAACCTGCTTTCTGTAGCCGGTGTTTTCGGCAAGCTTTTCGGCCTGCTCCCTTACTATTCTTCTAACCTTAACGAGGTCGGCCTTTTTGGCTGCTCTCTCTTCCAATTCTTTAACAGTCATTTTGCACCTCCTCTCAGTCCTGCATATACTTTTCCAGAATTTCGGGAACGTCCTTTTCGGTGAGCCTGCCGTAGACGTCGTCGTCGACTATCATAACGGGGGCAAGGCCGCACGCACCCACGCAACGGCAGGAATCGATTGAGAACTTTCCGTCGGGCGTACATTCGCCGCAGGAAATACGGAGCTCCTTTTCAACCGCCGCAAGTATCTTGTCGGAACCCTTGACGTAGCACGCCGTACCGAGACATACCGACACTCTGTGCTTGCCCTTGGGTTGCAGGGAGAACTGCGTGTAGAACGTTGCGACGCCGTACACTTCCGAAAGGGGTATGTTCAGTTCGTCCGCAATGATGGTCTGAACCTCGGCGGGAAGATACCCGTAGATGTTCTGGGCCTCGTGCAGAATGGGCATGAGGCAACCGCGCTCCGCCCTGTGCAGATTTATGCACTCGCGCAGGGCTTTCTCCTGTTCGCTCGTGCCGTTAAAACTGTTCTGTGACATAGTTTGCACTCCTACTTTTATGAATTATTTTATTTTTTGCCGATGTTGAAATATATTCTATCCCGCCCCGAATAAGGGGGAGTCCGATACAGATTACTTATAAATTTTATCATATAATTATGATAAAAGGCAATTAGTTTAAATAAAAATGTCGAAGTTTGTAAAAATTTTATCGTTTGGTAAATAAAGTATTTAAGGGCCGCCTGCGCGGGGCGAAACGGATAGACGTAAAGTAAACGCACTCGGCGGCGGCTATACCCACCGCGAAAAACGAGCAGGCGAGTCTGTCTGCAAAATTGAGGAGAGCGCGGCCGTCCGAAAGCATTGCGGGAGCCAGCGCCATCGATACAACGCAGAATAAAAACGGGGCGCGCACGCCGTATTTTTTTATCAGCGGCGCGACGGCAGGCGTGGCGAGGGCGCACATTGAGTGAACTCCCACCGCCGTAAGCACCGCAAAGACGGTAAAGCCCGCCAATGGGGCGGCGTCCGGGGCGACCGAATAGACAAGCCTCGGAAAGACGGTGAGCGCCGCCGAAAGCCCGCTCCCGGAAAATCCGCCCGTATAAGGCAGGGTGGCGAGCGACACGACCATGCAGCCGGCGAAGTTGGAAAGTATAACGGCGGCCGCCGACCTTTGCGGGGAGAAATTTTCGGGGAGAGTTTCGGCGAAAGCGGGCATTACTCCCGCGGCAAGCGAGAGCGATAAGAGCGCCTGTCCGAGAGCGTCCGGCCATATTTTCCATGCGGCAAGGGCGGACACGTCGAAGGATGCGAACGCGCCGCCCTTTGCGATACCGGCAACCGCGAGGACCGTAAAGAGCGCGAACGACGAAACGACGGAAACCTTGCCCGAAGCGGAGATTGCCCGACCGCCTCCGGCAAGTATAAAGAAAACCGCCGCGAAAGGCGCGACGGCGAGAACGTACGACAACGTCCCTCCGCCGACGACGTCGCCGCAAAAGGCGAAAGAGAGGGCGCAGTTGCCGAGTTTATAGCAAATGGAGCCGTAATATGTCGCAATGAACAGTGAATTGACTGCGGCGGCTACGGATATGAATCGCCAGATTTTCGCCCGCTTTACAGCACCGTATTTGCCGATAGAGAGCTCGGCGCAGAGCAGCGGAAAACAGATAAACATAAGAGCGGCGGCGTATGCGATTATGAAAGCCGCGCCGTACTTTGCGCACATAGCGGGGAAACGAAACACGTTGCCCAAACCCGTCGCCGCGCCTACCGCGGCAAAAATTCTGCCCTTTTCAGAAGAAATCGCCATAGGCTAATCTATGGCGATCGTTGTCAGTTTATTACCAATTTTACCGCGCCGAGCGCACCCGCACGCGTACCCAGCGTTGCCTTCACTATCTTTACGGGGGCGTAGTCCTGTCCGCCGAAAATCCCTTCGTCGAGACGCTTTTGCAGAGGAACAATCAGTCTGTCGCCCTCTTCGGCAATACCGCCGCCGAGTATTATCGCCTGCGGACGAAAGACGTTCGCAAGATTTATTATGCCGCACGCGAGGTTTTGAATATAATTTTCTATTACCTTGGCCGCGGCGGGGTCGGCGTCGCAATATTCGAAAGCCGTCTTGCCGTTCACGGCGGAGAGGTCGTAGCCCTTCCACATTAAAGAGCCCGCGTCCTCCTCCATAGCCTCCCGCGTATCCCGTATAAGAGCGGTCGCCGACGAGTATGCCTCGAAGCATCCCCGCCTGCCGCAAGTGCACTGTCTGCCGCCGCGGTTTATTACCATATGGCCGATTTCGGCGCCGACTCCCATTCCGCCCCCGAACAGTTTGCCGCCTATTATAATGCCGCCGCCGACGCCCGTGCCGAGGGTTATGAAAATACTGTCGGAATAATTTTTACCCGCCCCGTATGCCGCTTCGCCCAGCGCTGCGGCATTTGCGTCGTTAGTGACCTTGACGGGAATTTTCAACAGCCCTTCCAGCCTTTCGGCAAGCGGGAAATTTTTAAGATTGAGATTGCCCGCGAAAACAACCCTGCCGTCCGAGGCAATCATACCTGCGCAGGACACGCCCGCCGCCGACGCGTTTACGCCCGCGCGGGTCTCCAAAGTTTTGCAGAGTGCGGCAATGTCGCCGCACAGTAAATCGCCGCCGCCTTGAACGCAGCGTGTAGGCACGCTGCCGTCCGCGACAACGTTGCCGCTACCGTCGGCCAATACGCCCTTAACCGACGTGCCTCCGATATCGATTCCCAGATAGAAGCCCATTATTTTGCGCCCGTAGAGCCGAAGCCGCCCGCGCCGCGCTCGGTGCCCGAAAGCTCGTCTTTGACTATAAAGTCGGCCATGATATACGGAGTTATCACGAACTGCGCCACCCGCTCTCCTACGGCGACCGTCCGGGGCTCTCCCGAATGGTTGTGCAGGGCGATCTTCACCTCGCCGCGGTAGTCGCTGTCGACAACGCCCACCTTGTTGGCGGGGGCAAGCCCTTTCTTGGAGGCGAGACCGCTCCTCGCATAGATAAGTCCCGCATATCCGAGGGGCAATTCGACTGCGATACCCGTTGGAATAAGCACGGTTTCGTGGGGGGCGACCACCACGTCCTTGTCTATACAGGCGTATAAATCGGCGCCGGCGGCGTACTCCGAGCCGTAAGCGGGCACGACAGCCCTATCGTTTAACTTTTTGATATTGACTTTCATTACGTGTATTTTCGAACCGAATTGTTCTACCGTATCTTTCATAATTATCTCTCCTTATCTTTCGGTAATCCGGCGCCCGTCAGACGGGGGTCACCCCGTCCCAGAGAACGACGTCGTCGGTTTCCAGCGACTGTTTAACGAGTATCGTGCGCTGGTTGGAGGAGCCCTTGAAACGCAGGTTCAAGTCCTTTAAATTTTCCACAAACCTGCCGTCGACAAGCACGTCGAGCGTTTCCAATATGGCCATAACGTCGTCCGCGTTTGCCTGCTTGCCCGTCAAAAGGTCGCGCTCGAAGTCGTAACCCGTAAAGCACCAAAACGACTTTTCGGGGTAGGCTGCGCGCAGGCGCTTCATAAAGGGCGCCAACACCTTGGCGTTCTCCGGCTCGAACGGGTCGCCGCCGAGCAGGGTAAAGCCCTGTATGTAGTCGGGCTTCAACGCCTCGGTTATCTTGTCCTCGGTTTCCTCGGTGAAGGGTTCGCCGTAATCGAAATCCCAGGTTTCGGGATTGAAACAGCCCTTGCAGTGGTTGCGGCAGCCCGAAACGTACAAGCTTACGCGCACTCCGGGGCCGTTGCTGATATCGTAATATTTTATATTTGCTACGTTCATAATACCTCTTATAAATTTTCGCCGCAACGCATCCGCGTTGCGGCGAACTTACCGTACTTAATTTTAAAGGTGAAGCACTCTCGCTTTTATTTCCTTGGTCTTGCCTACGTTCCAGAAATTTTCGCCGAGATAGCCGCACGTACGCCTCGTGACGTTCATCTTGCGCTGGTCCTTGTTGTGGCAGACGGGGCACTCCCACTCGTTGTCGTCGTTTATTATTATCTCGCCGTCGAAGCCGCAAACGTGACAATAGTCGGACTTGGTGTTGAATTCGGCGTACTGTATGTTGTCGTAAATGAACTTGACGACAGCCTCCATAGCGTCGAGATTCTGCTTCATATTGGGGATTTCCACGTACGAGATTGCGCCGCCGGAAGAAATCTGCTGGAATTGGCTCTCGAACTTGAACTTGGAGAATGCGTCTATCTTTTCGCGCACGTCTACGTGATAGCTGTTGGTGTAGTAGCCCTTGTCCGTAACGTCCTTGATAGTGCCGAAGCGTTCCTTGTCTATTCTCGCAAAGCGGTAGCAAAGGCTTTCTGCGGGGGTACCGTAGAGGCCGAAGCCCAAGCCCGTTTCTTTTTTCCACTTTTCACAATGGTCGCGCAGCGAGTGCATAACCTTGAGCGCGAACTCCTGACCCTCGGGCGTGGTATGCGAAACGCCCTTGACGAGCTTGGTCGCCTCGTACAGGCCTATATAGCCGAGGGAGATCGTGGAATAGCCGCCGTGCAGGAATTTATCGATTTTCTCGCCTGGCTGAAGCCTTGCGATTGCGCCGTACTGCCAATGAACGGGTGAAACGTCGCTGGTCACGCCTTCGAGCGCCTCGTGGCGGCACATAAGCGCTTCATAGCAGAGTTGTAGCCTTTCCTCGAGAATTTCCCAGAATTTCTTTTCGTCGCCCTTGGCGAGTATTCCGCATTGGGGAAGATTTATGGAAACGACGCCCTGATTGAACCTGCCCTCGAACTTATAGTTGCCGTTCTCGTCTTTCCACGGCGAGAGGAAAGAGCGGCAGCCCATGGGCGAGAACACGTTGCCCTCGTAATTTTCACGCATTTTCTTTGCGGAGATATAGTCGGGGTAAAGGCGCTTGGAGGAGCACTTTACGGCAAGCTTGGTCAAATAGTCGTACTTGCCGCCTTTAAGGCAGTTGTTCTCGTCCAAAACGTATATGAGCTTGGGGAACGCGGGGGTTACGTACACGCCCTTTTCGTTCTTTATGCCCTGATAGCGCTGCCTTAAAATTTCCTCTATGATGAGCGCGTTTTCATTGATGTATTCGTCCTTTTCGTCAAGATACATAAACAGCGTGACGAAAGGCGACTGGCCGTTGGTGGTCATTAAGGTGTTTATCTGATACTGTATGGTCTGCACGCCGGCCTTTAAAGCCTCTTTAAGGCGCATATCGACGATTTTCTGCTTGGTTTCCCCGTCCATTCCGTCGCCGAACTCCTCGTCTACCTGCGCGCGGTATTTTTCGGCCGAGCGGCGCAGATACTTGCCGAGATGGGCGACGTTTACCGACTGGCCGCCGTACTGTGAGGAAGCGACGGACGCGATAATCTGCGTGGTTACCGTGCAGGCCGTCTGGAAAGACTTGGGGCTCTCTATCAGCTTACCGTTGATGACGGTGCCGTTGTCGAGCATATCTTTAATATTTATAAGACAGCAATTGAATATGGGCTGAAGGAAATAGTCGGCGTCGTGGAAATGAATAGCGCCCTCCTCGTGAGCCTTGGAAATGTGCTCGGGAAGAAGTATACGCTTCGTTAAATCCTTGGAAACTTCGCCCGCGATAAGGTCGCGCTGGGTGGAAGCCGTGCGCG
>CAZELQ010000043.1:0-8868 GCA_964513195.1 uncultured Clostridia bacterium
TGTGACCCACTGCTTGTAGGGCAGTTGCTCTCCCAACTGAGCTAAGCTCCCGAATTGCCTTAATACTATAACAAACAAAAAAGCAAAACGCAAGCATTTTTTATCAAAAATTACGCTAATTTAAAAATTTTTTGCCGAGTAGTCGTCTGATTATTCCCGTCCACAATATATAGTATATTCAGTTACGCACCGAGAAGTGCGACGCCGTTCAGAAAATCGACGATAAACGTCGCGACGCCATCGGCGATAATCTCCGACATTTTATAGACCACGTTCAACCTTGTAGCGGAAAACAGCGAATAATTGAACAGCGATTTCTCCGCGACTATGCCCATTATCGAGACGTCGCCGATTTTCGCAAGCCGCTTGTTAGCGCCGCTGCCCGGAGTAAGGCCGCGCCCCGCTATTTTAATTAGGCCGATATCCCCTGCGGCGCCCACGGCCGCGTCGATTGCAATTATCGGACTGTCGGGATGAGTGCTCCGCAAAAATTGGTTGGTATATTTTACCTCGTGTGCGGTAATAGGGCGGGCAAGCGTTCCGTAAACGTAAACGTTGAGATTGGAAAGCTTTTCCTTGAGCTTGGTTCCCGTGACCGGCCCTAACGAATCGCCTACCGACAAATCGCTGCCGATACACACTACCACGGGCGGCTCTTTACCTGCGGGAAGCAGTTTTTTTAACGCGATAACCTCGCCGCTCGGTGCAAGCGCGTTGAACAAATTGAACGAATACTCCATTTTTACCCCCAAGATTTCAACAATCGTTATTGCCAACGCAGCGGAAATTTAATCGGTTTAGCGCGTTTTCTATATTTTTACGCCGACATTGCACATACTGTTAATCGTCGGGGTGTTAAAAGAAGGGGGAAAACCCTTAAGTTTCATGGGCGCTAAGCTTTTTTCGGGGCGCAGAAAAAGTTTGCGCGAACGCATTTTTAAGACGCCGAAATTTAAAGTTAAAACAACTTATCAACATACTTATCGACAATTCAACAGCATTGTTGATAAATTGGGGTCAATTTTAGCGTTGACGGTTTCACGTGAAACAATTTTTAAGTCAAAAAATTTGGTAGGAAGTTTCACATGAAACAATTTTTGAAATAAAAATTTACTGTGCGCTGAGCCGATTTTGACAAACAAAATGTTATTATAAACAATTTATAGAGGTTTTCAAAAACAGCCTGAAACGTTAAAAATAAGTGTGAAAATAGCTTAAAAATGTGGTGAAACTTTCCACTTTTTTCCTCCAAACGCTTGAAATGCGCAACGCTCTGTGATAGAATGGAAAAGGTGGCTTATTCGGGATTGTCTTATTTTGCGAATAATAACGGCGCTAAAAACTTAGGCGCAAACCGATAATTGGTCACGCATAAGCAATGTCGGCTGCTATCGGCGGCTTACCGTGTAATCAGTGGCGGCATAATCGCCTATACCATATTATATATTATATAGCGCAAACGTAGGGTTTGGCGCTGAGTGAGGTATAAATTTGAACAAAAAGAACAGGACTTTAATGATTGTGATTATAGTTTTACTTGCCTTGGCGGCAGGTCTAACTATTTACTTCATGATGAGAAACGGAGGCGCTACGCAAATCGAGTTCAGTCAATTTGTCGAGTACGTCGAAAATAACGGCTTTACGGACGAGGACGGCAAAGCGGTAGACGCAGACGGAAAAGTAAGCGAAGATTATTTCTTCGAGGACGGCGTTTTAATGCATTGGGTCGACGACGGAGACGGCGGGCGCACAAGCGAAAAAGCCGAAGTGATAGTCGGCATAAGCTTTTCCGAATATAAGATGTACGGCTACGTCGTCAACAGTAACGGCAAGTCGGTAAATAAATATTACGCAATCGGCCCTTCGTTCTATTCGTCGCCGGTAGAGGACAGCGTGCTGTTCAGATGGCAGGCGATGGGCATAGACATAACTTACAGCGACCCCAATTCGGGCAGTATTTGGTCGTCGGTGCTCTCGATCGGCGGCGTGCTTTTGATATGTATCGTTTTCTGGCTGCTTCTGCGCTCCACTATGGGCGGCGGCGGAAAGGTTATGAGTTTTGCCAAGACCAAGGCAAGAATATCGACCAATATCAAGGTGCGCTTCACGGACGTTGCGGGCGCCGATGAAGAGAAGGTCGAGCTTGCCGAGGTCGTCGAATTCCTCAAACAACCCAAAAAGTTTGCCGATTTGGGCGCACGTATTCCTAAAGGCGTTCTTTTGGTAGGCCCCCCGGGTACGGGTAAAACTCTGTTTGCAAAGGCCGTAGCCGGCGAAGCGGGCGTTCCTTTCTTCTCGGTTTCGGGTTCGGACTTCGTCGAAATGTACGTCGGCGTAGGCGCCTCGCGCGTGCGCGACCTGTTCGACGTAGCCAAGAAAAACCAGCCCTGCATAATCTTCATTGACGAAATCGACGCGGTAGGCCGTCAAAGAGGCGCGGGCCTCGGCGGCGGCAACGACGAACGGGAGCAGACTCTCAACCAAATTCTCGTCCAAATGGACGGCTTCGAAAACAACGAGGGCGTTATAGTTATGGCGGCAACCAACCGTGCCGATATACTCGACCCCGCCCTGATGCGCCCCGGCCGTTTCGACAGACAGATTTTCGTAAATCTTCCCGACGTAAAGGGCAGGGAACAAATATTGAAAGTTCACGCACGCAACAAACCTATGGCACCCGACGTAAATTTCAAGACAATCGCGAGAATTACGGCAGGCTTCTCGGGCGCGGACCTTGCAAACCTGTTGAACGAGGCGGCTATTCTTGCCGCAAGGGCAGGCAAGGCGCTTATCGGCAACGTCGAAATGTACGAGGGCGTAAACAAAGTCCTTATGGGCCCCCAGAAGAAGAGCAGGGTGGTAACAGAAAGCGATAAGAGGATTACCGCATACCACGAAGCCGGCCATGCAATCATAGCTAAGCTGTGCGAGCACTGCGACCCCGTGCAGGAGGTATCGATAATCCCACGCGGCAATGCTGCCGGTTACACTATGACCCGCCCCGACAACGACGACGCTCATATGTCTAAAAATAAGCTGAACGACTTCATCTGCATGGCCCTCGGCGGCCGCGTGGCGGAGGAGCTGGTTATAAAAGATATCACCACGGGCGCCTCCAACGACCTCGAGAGGGTGACCGAAATGGCTAAGCGTATGGTTACCGAATGGGGTATGAGCGACAAGCTCGGCCTTGTGACCTACGGGGCCAACTCACAGACGGTATTCCTCGGAAAAGATATGGAAACGCATAACGCCTATTCCGACGACACGGCAAAGGCGATAGACAGCGAAATGCACGCGATTATAGAGAGCGCACACAAGCGCGCGACCGATATGCTGACCGAAAAGCGTTCGGTACTCGATAATATGGCGCGCGTGCTTATCGAAAAGGAGACCATCTACTCGGACGAGGTAGACCTCTTGATGGAGGGCAAAACCCATACCGAAGTTATAGAGTATATGGACGCTCACGAAAACCAGAACGAGGGCAATCCGTTCAAAAAGTACGAAACCAAATGATGTTTCACATGAAACATATGACTACCCGTAAAAATATCGTTCGCCCCAAGAACGATATTTTTACGAGACCGGTTGAGGGAATATGGGAAAGGTTATATCATTTACGAACAAGAAGGGCGGCGTCGGAAAAACGACAACCGTAATAAACATGGCAGCCTACTGCGCCGACCTCGGCAAGAAGGTGCTTTTAATCGATCTGGACAGTCAGGGCAACGCGACGACCGGTTTGGGTTTTTCCAAAAGCGCACTGAAGAAATCGGTCTACGGCGTGCTAATCGAGGACGAAAAGATTGCAACCAACGTACTGCCGACTCAGGTGCCGCTTCTGGATATACTGCCCGCCAACGTCGATTTGTCCGGGGCGGAAGTAGACCTTGTCTACAAGCGTAACAGGGAGCAGATTTTAAAGGCCGCCGTAAAAGAGGTGCGCGACAACTATGATTACATATTCATCGACTGCCCGCCGTCGTTGGGCCTTCTTACAATCAACGCCTGGGTGGCCTCCGACTCGGTCATAATCCCCCTGCAGAGCGAATACTACGCGATGGAGGGCGTGAGCCAACTCATGAACACGATAGCCCTCGTCAAGCAGCATTTAAACCCCAACCTCCTAATAGAGGGGGTGGTGATAACAATGTACGACGGGCGTGCAATCGTATCGAGGCAGATTGCGGCGGAAATAAAAAAGTTTTTCAAGTCCAAACTATACGAAATAATAATACCGCGCAACGTGCGGCTTTCTGAGGCACCCAGCCACGGCAAGCCGATACTTTTATACGACCCGAAGTGCGTGGGCGCGCGTGCTTATAAGGCATTGACCGAAGAATTTTTATCGAAACAAAGATAGAAGAACGATTAACGGATTCTGCGACGGGCCGTAAGGGCCATATACGAGAAAAATAAGGAGAGACATTATGGCGAAGAAAGTAGAGAGAGGCTTGGGCAAATCGTTTGCCGACCTTTTGGAGGACACCGACGACGCTTTCAACAACGCCTACGAGGGTGGAAAGAGAGAGGTATTTACATACACCGAGGAGGAACGCCGCAACGCGGAAGAAACACCCCTCGAAAGAATTTACGCAAACCCCAACCAGCCGAGAAAGAACTTTGACGAACAGGCGTTGAGGGAGTTGGCCGATTCCATAAAAAAGCACGGCGTAATAATGCCCATCGTCGTCAACGACGATAATAACGGCCGCTATATGATAATCGCGGGCGAACGCCGTTTCCGCGCGGCGCGCATTGCCGGTCTGAAAACGGTGCCCGTAATAATAAGGAATTATTCCGAGCGCGAAATTCAGGAAATATCCCTTATCGAAAACCTGCAGAGGGAGGATTTAAACCCCATAGAGGCCGCCGCGGCAATGAAGCAGTTGATGGTAGAATACAAGCTGACGCAGGACGAATTAGCCGAGCGTATCGGTAAATCGCGCCCCGCCATAGCCAACACGCTCAGGCTTTTGTCGCTCACGCCGGAGGTAATGCAGATGGTTGCGGAGGGCAAGCTTTCGGCAGGCCACGCGCGCACGCTGGTTACAATGTCGGCTGAGGACCAGCTGGAGTTCGCAACCGACGCTCTGCGCCGCGGTATGTCTGTACGCGAGCTGGAAAAGAAAGTGCGCGCCTACAACGTTTCGCCCGACGTTTTGGACGAGAAGAAGAAAAAGAAACGCGCGCTTGCCTCTATCGAGCTTAAAAATCTGGTTGAGCGTATGAGGTTTGCGTTCCGCACTAAGGTCAGTCTTATCGGCAACGACCAGAAGGGCAGAATTTATATCGATTATTATTCGCGCGACGACCTCGACCGCATTTCCGAAATTCTGGACATAATCGATAAGCAGTAAACCGTATTCAAATTAAACGGCGCCGTCCCGAAAGGGGCGGCGCCGTTTCAAACGAACTTCCTAATTGAATTTTTAATTATCAAACGATGCTCTTGCCTTGAGCGGTACCGATTACGGTGAGCACTTCAATCTCCTCGCCGGTGGCCGCGTCGACGTAAACGTAGTAGTCTCGGCCGTTCAGGTTGCCGTAAAATTCATAGCACAACACTTCTTCGCCGTCTAAGGGTATGAGGGCCTTGCGCGCGGAGGTTATCTCCATATTGCCGTTGATACGGCTCTGCGCCTGCTCCTTGGAAATGGTCGCGCCGTTCAGCTCTCTTTCGCCGTGGTTCAAAACGTAGGCGAGCGCCTCGACGCCGGTCACTATACCGCGCTCCTCGCACACCTTGACCTTAACGAGGTCGGGGTAGAGGATTACGCCGCCCTGCACGGGTGCGAAGTTGAGATTGCAGGTGGTTCCGTTTTCGCTGCTCCAAACGGCTTTCAGTCCGTGGTAGCCTATGCTGTCAAGGAAGTCCTCGGCAATGGCAACGCACCTGTCAACCGAGAAGTTCTTGTCCGAGCAATCCTTATACGAATCGAAGGACACTACCTTGCCGCCCAGCTTGGAGAGCTGTACGAGCATTTCGCCGTCGGGCACGGTGAGTACCACGTTATAGACTGTGAGTTGGCTTGCCACGGCCTCGCCCGTGCAATTGGCTGCGCTTACCTTATAATCGCTGAAATACTTCATTGCAAGCTTTTCGGCCGCCTGTGCGGTAATTTCTTTGCGCCCCTTTAAAGCCGCGGGATTGGTGGCCTTTAAGCTATCGGCAAACGGACCGTCCTGAATTCCTCTGGGCTCCTCGAAAGTGTTGTTCTGAATGGTGGTAAAGCCGTCGGAAAGCAAATTGGTCTTGCCGCGCATCGCGTTCAATAAATCCTTTGCGCTGCACTCGGCAACCATGCGGTTGAGCTCTTCCTTGACCCTGCCGTTGGTTTCGTACATATAGCTGAGAGTTCTGACCTGTGAGGGGGAGAGCTCGCCGCCGTTCGCAACGGTGTAGAGCATACCCTTAGCGCTGTCTCCCATCTTATTCACGAACGATGACAGCTGTTCGGTCATCTGAATTTCCAAGGGGAATCTTTCCAGAATGGTCTCCGCGGCCTCGCTTTCTATAGCGATATCGGAGAGGACGCGCACCCTGTCGCGGGCGGACGTGCTTACCTGCGCTCTGGAGAGGTCGGCGTCGAGGTTGTCGACGACGGCGTTGAGCTCGTAGAGTGAGCGGCTGTAGCCCGTAGCCATATCGGCCTGCATGTTGTCCATTGTCAGCCATCCGAAGGTTACCACCGTGCCGAGAGCGAGGGTAGTAACGCCCAAGGTAACGACGGCGGCAATCCAACCGCCGACGCCCGGGGTGCGCTGTTTTTCGCCGCGCGCGGCGCGCTTTTCGGCGCGTACCTTAAGCGCGTGTTCGCGCTTGGCGCGCTTTTCGGCAAGATAGGCTTCGCGCTTGGCCTTTTTCGCCTCTATCTTGGCTTTCTTTTCCTCGGCAATCCTCTTGCGGCGCGCTTCCTTGCTCTCGCTCTTCAGAAGCTCTCTGCGCTCGGCTTTCTGCGCGCGCCTTTCCGCCTTGCGCTCCTTCATAAGCGCTATACGCTCGGCCTTTTTCTCCTTGTGCTCGAGCTTGCGCTCCAAGCGCGCCTGCTTCTTTTCGGCTTTGAGCTCGGCGCGGGCAAGGCGCTTTTCCTTTCTCTCCCCGCGTCTCTTTGCGCGGAGCACGCTGCGCTTGCTCTCGTGCTTTTTGCTCTTTACCGTATTCTTTTTTGTCTTGGGCTCCGCCGTTTTCTTCGACTTGACGGGGGCGCTCTTTTTCTCAGTCTTCTTTGTCGCGGACTTGGTTACGGACTTTGAAGTGCTGCCGCCCTTATTAGCCGTCTTTCTCGTGGAACCGTCCTTATTGGCGAGCGCAAGTTTTTCCGCCTTTTCGGCGCCGCTCGAAACGTTCTTTTTCTTTTCAGCCATTTATAACTCCTCCTTATATGGCAAAGACGTGTTTACCGATAGTGGTAACTGTCTTTCTGCCGAAGATCCAGGAACTCGTCGCAACCGCGGGGTTGTAGTAATAGAGACAACCGTAGGTGGGGTCCCAACCGTTGAGCGCGTCGCTTGCGGCGTTCAACGCCGTCTTGTCGGGCTCTAAAGTAATCTGTCCGTCGCTTACGGCCGTAAAGGCGTTCTGCTGATAGATGACGCCCGCAACCGTATTGGGGAAGGCGGAGGAGGCGACCCTGTTTAAGATAACGGCGCCTACGGCAACCTGACCCGTATAGCTCTCGCCGCGGGCTTCGGCGTAGATGCACTTGGCCAGCAGATACAAATCGGAATTGGTATAGTTGGAATTACCGCCCGACTTTTCGCCGTCAAGAACCCTTACGCTGTCGTTCATACCCAGCGCGACGTAGGTGGCCCTGCCCGCAATGCCGTCGGGCGTCAGACCGTTCTTTCTCTGGAAGGCCTTAACCGCTTCCACGGTCTTAGGCCCGTAAATACCGTCAATGGCGCCGTCATAGTAGCCCCACTGCTTCAGACGGCGCTGTACTTCCTTGACCTCGCCGCCTCTGGAACCCTGCCTTAAAACCGCAGTCTGAACGACGGGAAAGGAGGCGTCTAAATGCCCCTGTGCGGTCGTTCCGATTACGGCTCCGGCGCCTGCCGTGGCGGCAATGAGCGCGGCGGTTATTCCCGTAATAAGTGCTTTTTTCATTTTTCCTCCTTGCCCGCAAATTGTCGGGCCACTTAAATATGTTTCACCCCGCAAAAACTTCGGGGCGCAATCATTTGTTGTAATTATTATGAATAACCTCAAAAAAGTTATGCAAAAATTTTTTCGGGGCGGAAAAGGAGATTTGAATTTTCGAATTTTCGGCGTATATATTCTTTCATAACGGGCAATAACCGTTCTGCAACGAAAAAGGAGAACGGTTATGAAAAAAATTCTATTGGTAATTTTGCTTGCGGCGGTCGCCGCGGCTGCGGTTATTGCGGCAACGGCGGTAGGTCAAGGCGAAGAAAAATATACGGACTATCTGAGAATACACGTGCGCGCCAACTCGAATTCGGCGGAGGACCAAGCGGTAAAGTACGAAATAAAGGACGAGGTGGTGGAATACATAACCCCTTATATAAAGGAGTGCGTAACCAAAGAGAGGGCTATCGAAGTCATGAAAGGGCTTCTGCCCGATATCGAGAAAGTGTGCGGGGACGGACTCAAAAAGCGCGGGTACGACTACGGCGCGAAGGCGAGCGTGAGAGAGGAGGAGTTCCCAACCCGCGTATACGGAGACCTTACCTTGGAAAAGGGGGTGTACGACGCGCTTATCGTAGAGCTTGGCTCGGGTACGGGCGATAATTGGTGGTGCGTAATTTACCCGCCGCTGTGCTTTACGTCGGCCTCGGCCGACGTAACCTACCGTTCGGCGATATACGAAATAATAAAAAAATTTATGACGAAGGGTTAAC
>CAZELQ010000044.1:0-8778 GCA_964513195.1 uncultured Clostridia bacterium
ATCGGCACGGGCGTAACCGCCACCGACGGGCAGGCTGAAGAGACTATTGCCTACATAAGAAAGAAGATAGGGCAGCTGTTCTGCCCCAAGTGCGCGGAGAGCGTGATTATTCAGTACGGCGGCAGTATGAACGCGGGCAACTGCAAGGGGCTTATGGCTCAGCCCGATATCGACGGCGGACTTATCGGCGGCGCGTCGTTAAAAACCGACTTTGCTACAATAGTGAATTACAACAAGTAGTCTCGCCGATGGGATTTGGACGCGACTTTCGGCGGAACAATCGCTATTCCGTCGCTTCGCTCCTTACAGCTCCGCTCAATGACCGCGCGGTTTTGCCGGCTACGTGTATTATTTTAGAAAAAACAGAGGATTAGCTATATGAAAAAAACTCCCTATATGCTTATTATTATGGACGGCTACGGGCTTGCCGAGGCAGGCGCGGGCAACGCCATTTCCATTGACGGCAGCAAGAACGTCAACTACTATATTGAAAACTACCCCTCCGCCACCCTCGGCGCGAGCGGACTCAGCGTGGGTCTGCCCGACGGTCAGATGGGCAACAGCGAGGTTGGTCACCTGAACATCGGCGCGGGGCGCATAGTGTATCAGGACTTAACCAAGATAACCAAGGCTATTGAGGACGGCGAATTCGAAAAAAATCCCGCCCTGTTAAAGGCGATGGACAACGCCGTAAAAAACGGCAAGGCGCTTCACCTGTACGGTCTTTTGTCCACGGGCGGCGTGCATAGCCACATCACCCACCTCTACGCCCTCATTAAAATGGCGAAGAACTGCGGCGTGAAAGAGTGCTACGTTCACTGCTTTATGGACGGCCGCGACGTTTCCCCCACCTCCGGCGCGGGCTTTATACGCGACTTGCAGACCGAAACAGACAAGCTCGGCTACGGTAAAATCGCCTCGGTCGTCGGCAGATATTACGCTATGGACCGCGACAACAACTGGGACAGGGTGGAAAAAGCGTACGATATGCTCACCTTGGGCACGGGCACTCCCTGCGAGGACCCCGCAAAGGCCGTCGAGGAGAGCTACAAAATCGGCGTGACCGACGAATTCCTGACCCCTATCAAGGTGTACGAGAACGGCAAGCCCTTAGGCCTTATCAAAGAGGGCGACAGCGTAATTTGCTTCAACTTCCGCCCCGACCGTGCGCGGCAGATTACGAGGGCGGTTTCACAGCGTGAATTTATCGTACCCAAGGGCACGGCGTTCGAAAGAAAGACGGGCTATCTCAACCCCGTGTACGTCTGCTTTACCGTTTACGACGCGCTGTTCGAAAACGTGGAAATTGCCTTCCCCAAGACGCAGCTCAAGAATACTTTGGGCGAATACCTCGCGCAGATGGGCAAAAAGCAGCTGAGAATCGCGGAAACCGAGAAGTACGCGCACGTAACCTTCTTCTTCAACGGCGGCGTGGAAAAGCCCAACGGGAACGAGGTGCGCGACCTTATTCCATCGCCGAAGGTTGCAACCTACGACCTGCAACCCGAAATGAGCGCATATCTCGTATGCGACAAAGTTATCGAAGAGCTTGACAGCGGTGAATTCGACGCCGTGATTTTAAACTTCGCCAACTGCGATATGGTCGGCCATACGGGCGTTATACCCGCCGCAGTCAAGGCGGTCCACACCGTTGACGAGTGCGTCAAAAAGGTCGTGGACAAGGTTTTGGCTATGGGCGGCGCCGTCCTATTGACCGCCGACCACGGCAACGCCGACAAAATGCTGTCCGAGGACGGCTCCCCCTTTACCGCGCACACCACCAATCCCGTTCCCGTCGTGCTTATATCGGAAAAATACAGAGGCGCAGAGCTGAGAACGGACGGAATTTTAGCAGACCTTGCGCCCACCCTTTTGCAGGTTATGGGGTTGCCAATTCCCGTAGAGATGACGGGCAAGAGCCTGATAAAGTAACAAATTGCCCCCGCACTATATTTAAAATAACGCAAAATTTAGCCGCCCGCGCACTTTGTGCGCGGGCGGCTTTGGTTATAGCCCGCCGTTTTATTTGCAAAAATACGGACTTTTGATTATAATAAATATATGAGTAATCCGGAGGAAAACGCGCCCGAAGAAGAGAGCGGCGCGCCGCAGACAACCGAAAACGCCAAGCCGAAGCTGACGCAGGAAGCCTTTTTTACCAAGCCGTTGGTGGTCGCCCTCTGCGCCGTTTTTTGCTGCCTTTTATGGGGCAGCGCTTTCCCATGCGTTAAAATCGGCTACGAGCTGTTTCAAATAGACCGCGACAGCGTGCCCTCCCTGATGCTCTTTGCGGGCGTGCGCTTTTCACTTGCGGGTCTTATGGTCATTGCGTTCGGAAGCATTCAGAAACGCAAATTCTTAGTGCCTAAACCCCGTAATATATGGCGGGTAATGGTAATCGCGCTGTTCCAGACGGCGATGCAGTACACCTTTTTCTATATCGGTCTTGCGCACACCTCGGGGGTAAAATCCTCGGTCTTAAACGGGCTGGGCGTGTTCTTTACCATACTTTCCGCCTGTTTCATTTTCCGCACGGAAAAGTTTAACCTTATAAAGTTTGCGGGCTGTATTCTGGGATTCGGCGGCGTAATTCTGATAAATCTCGGCGGCGACTTCACCTTCGACTTTTCCCTGACCGGCGAGGGCTTTCTGATATTTTCCGGCCTCTCCTCCGCCATTGCCGCGGGCTTCGTAAAAATTTTCTCCAAGCACGAAAACACTACCGCACTTTGCGGTTACCAATTTCTGACGGGCGGCATAGTCCTCGTGATAATAGGCGCGAGCTTCGGCGGCAAAATTCCGCACATAAGCGTGGGCGCCGCGTTTATGCTTTTGTACCTCGGCTTTCTTTCGGCGTGCGCGTTCACCCTGCAAGGGTATCTTCTGAAATACAACCCCGTCTCCAAGGTGGCGGTATACAAGAGCACCAACCCCCTCTTCGGCGCGCTCTTTTCGGCGATAATCCTCGCCGAGACCGACCAGCTTTTAAGTTATTTCACGCTTATCGCCATAGTTCTGGTCTGCCTCGGAATTTTCATAATTAACAAGTTCGGCGAAAAAAAGCTTACCCTGCGCAGGAAAAAACTTGAATAATTTTTTTATTTGGCCCCGTTTTTCATTGTCAAAACAAATAAGCTGTGTTATAATTTGGCGGTAAACGGGTTTACAAGAGGTATTTTTAATGTTGAACTTACTCGCCGGCGGCGCATACACCGCCTACGTAACACTCACCACTATGGCGATTATAATGATGTTTCTGGCGGCACTTGCGGCAATAGTTTTGGTTTTACTGCAGCAGAGCAACTCCGACGGTATCGAGGGCATAACCGGCTCGTCCGAAACTTTTTTCGGCAAGAACAAGGGGCAATCGATAGAGAGCAAGCTGAAGAGATGGACTTGGATTTGTCTCGGCGTGCTTGCCGGCATTGCGTTGGTTTTCTACATCGTAGTGCTTGCGCTCCAAGGCGTGGCTCTCGGTTGATAATCTGAATTTTTCACTGCGGCGGAACCTCGGGGTACCGCCGCTTTTTTAATACGATACGGGCGCGAGACGCATACAATTTTTATTGGTTTAACTTTACTTTATTTAATAAGATGGTATAATATAGCTATGAAGCAAATCGCTTACAACCGTTCGGCCACGTTCGAATATTTTATAGAGGAAAAATATGAGGCGGGAATAGTTTTGGAGGGCGCGGAGGTAAAATCCCTGCGTGCGGGCAACTGCAACCTCAAAGACAGCTTCTGCTTTATCCGCGACGGACAGGTTACGGTAAAAAATATGCACATTCCCGTGTACGACAAGAGCGGCGCGTTCAACTCCAAGGACAGCAAACGCGACAGGCGCCTGCTCCTGCACAAGTACGAAATATCTAAGATAGTAGGCAAGATAAACGCCAAGGGTATGACTCTCGTACCCCTCTCCCTCTACTTTAAGGACAACCTTATTAAAATGGAGGTAGCGCTCTGCCGCGGCAAACAGACGGTCGACAAAAAACAGACGATTAAGGCGAGAGATATAGAGCGCGACACCCGAAGATTATTAAAAGATTACTGACGAGGTATACGATATGAAAGATTACAAATTAGACACCCTGTGCGTACAGGCGGGCTATTCGCCTAAGACGGGAGAAAGCCGAATTCCCCCCATATGCCAATCGACTACCTTTTTCTACGGCGACACTCAGGCAATGGCCGACTGCTTCGATTTGAAGAGCGACGGCTACTTCTATTCCCGCCTTGCCAACCCCACGGTTACGGCGCTCGAGGGAAAAATTGCGGCGCTCGAGGGCGGCGTTGCGGCTATCGGCTGCGCTTCGGGAATGTCGGCGACTACGCTTGCCGCTTTAACCGTTGCCGGCGCGGGCGACAACGTACTCGTTTCTCAGGCGTGCTACGGCGGCACGTTCAACCTGTTCGGCACGACCCTGCCCAAGCTCGGCGTAGAGTGCAGATTTTTCGACCCCGACGCCCCCGCCGCAGATATCGAAAAGCTGATTGACGGCAAGACCAAGTTCATATTCGCCGAAACGATAGCCAACCCCGCGATAGTCGTTTTGGACTTCGGCAAGATTGCCGCTATCGCCGAAAAACACGGAATTTTGTTTATGGTGGACAACACGCTTGCCACGCCTGCCCTTTGCAGACCCAAGGAGTTCGGCGCGGACATAGTTATCCACTCTTCCACCAAATATCTCGACGGCCATGCGGCCGCACTCGGCGGCATGATAGTCGACCTCGGCGCCTTCGATTTCAAATCCAACCCCAGATATGCCTCGTTCAACGAACCCGACGAGAGCTATCACGGGCTTGTCTACGCAGACCTGCCCGTAGCCTTTGCGACCAAGTGCAGGGCGCAGATGATACGCGATATCGGCGCTATTATGGCGCCCATGAACGCATACATAACCTACCTCGGCTGCGACACACTCGCGCTCAGAATGGCAAAGCATTCGGAGAACGCCGCCAAGGTGGCCGCCTTCCTCGCCTCGCACCCCAAAATCGAATGGGTTAAGCACGCCTCGTTAAAGGACAACAAATACCACGACCTCGCCAAAAAATATCTGCCCTTAGGTCAGGGCGGCATGCTTAGCTTCGGCATAAAGGGCGACGTGAAGCTGTGCGCGCGCTTTATGGAGAGCCTGCGGCTTATCACGCAGGAAACGCACGTTGCAGACGTAAGAAGCTGCGTGCTCCATCCCGCCTCCACCACTCACCGCCAGCTTTCCAAAGAGGACCTCAAGAAGGCGGGCGTGCCCGAAAATTTAGTGCGGCTTTCCGTGGGCATAGAGAACGCCGAAGATATTATTGCCGACCTTAAGCAGGCCTTGGAGAAAATCTGATGCCTATAGTAATAGACAGAAACATTCCCGCCTACAAAATCCTCACCGACGAGCGGATTTTCGTAATGGACACAGACAGGGCCGGTCTACAGGACATCCGACCCATTGAAATTGCCATACTCAATCTTATGCCCACAAAGGAGACGACGGAAACGCAGTTCATGCGGCTGCTCTCCAACTCGCCGTTGCAGATAAACATTACGCTCGTCAGGACGGAGACCTATAATCCCACCCACATAGAGGCGGAGTATCTGAGCCGCTTTTACAAGAATTTCGACGAGATTAAGGACAGGCGCTTCGACGGCATGATAATAACGGGCGCCCCCGTCGAGAATATGGAATTCGAGGACGTCGCATATTGGAAAGAGCTGGAGGAGATTTTCGATTGGACCAAGACCAACGTCACCAGCACCCTTTTCATATGTTGGGGCGCGCAGGCGGCGCTACACTATTTCTACGGAATAAAAAAGCATCCTTTGAAAGAAAAATGCTTCGGCATATTCGCGCACAGGCGTATCTTAGACGGCGAGATAGAGCCGCTTATGAGGGGCATTTCCGACGAGTTCCATATGCCGCACTCCCGCCATACGATTATTTACGCCGCGGACATCAAAAAGGAAAAGCGCCTTAAAATTCTGGCCTATTCGAAAAAGGCGGGCGCAAGCATAATAAAGAGCCTCGACAACCGTCAAGTATTCGTGACGGGGCATATGGAGTACGACCGGGACACGCTGAAAAAGGAATACGAGCGCGACAAGGCCAAGGGCCTGCCCATCAAACCGCCCGAAAACTATTTTGCCGACGAGGCTATGACCAAGGTCAAGATGAATTGGTCGTCCACGTCCAACCTGTTTTATATAAATTGGCTTAACTACTACGTCTATCAGGTCACTCCCTACAACCTTCAATAACGGAAGCGGCGGCGGGATCAAATCCCGCCGCCGCATTTTTTTATTTTTATTTGCGCCCTCTTTAGCATACCTTACCTCATCAGTCTTTTCTGCCGCTGTAAAGCATGGCAAGGCCGCCCTCGCCCGTTTCGCGGTAACGGTTGGAAAGATCCCTGCCCGTTGCGTACATAGTGGAGACGACGGTGTCGAACGAGACCTTTCTCGCATAGGCCAGAAAGTTTGCGATATTTACCGAATTTATTGCGCGCATCGCCGCGACGGCGTTGCGCTCGATACAAGGTATCTGCACCAATCCGTTCACGGGGTCGCAGGTGAGTCCCAGATGGTGCTCCATTGCGACTTCGGCCGCGCACTCTATCTGCTCTATTTCCATTCCGTGAAGCTCTGCGAGAGCAGCGGCGGCCATCGAGCAAGCCGAGCCTATCTCGGCCTGACAGCCGCACTCGGCGCCGCTTATCGAGGCGTTGGTTTTTATTACGTTGCCGACGACTCCCGCGGCCGCAAGCGCGCGTACAATCTGCTCGTCGGTAAATTTATATTCCTTTTTCATATAGTACAGCACGGCGGGCACTACCCCGCACGCGCCGCAGGTGGGCGCAGTGACAACCTTGCCTCCGGCCGCGTTCTGCTCGGCCACGGCAAAGGCGTAGGCGAACACCTTTCTCGACTGCTCTATCGCGCCCGTCTCGCCTATGTGCTTGCTCTGCCAGAGGAATTTGGCTTTACGCCCCAGATGCAATCCGCCCGGCAGCTCGCCGTCGGCCTCCAACCCCTCCTTCAGCGTGGTTTTCATCTGCTTCCACACCTCAAAGAGATACTCCTGCATTTCGGGCTCGGCCTCAAACACGTAGTCGGGGAGACGAATATCGTTCTCCTTTATATAGTTCTTTATCTCTTCGAAGTCGGCTTCCTTGTAGACCTCTGCGCTCTCGCCGGTTTCTTCGCCGCAGAAAACTATTCTGCCGCCGCCCACGGAGAGAACGGTGTGCTTACCTATGCAATTACCCCCGCTATATACCTCGACGAACATAGTATTGGGGTGAGGTAAATCCTCCCGCTTGCAATCGAATATAAGCTCGCACGAGTCGCCCAGCACGTTCCTCAGCACGCTGTCGGTGCCATGCCCCTTTCCGGTGAGCGCCAACGACCCGCAAAGGGTTATCTTAAACGTGGCTTCCCCGTACATAGACTTCAGCTTCAACGCCGCAGCCTCCGGCCCCATTGTATGCGAGCTGGACGGCCCCGTGCCTATTCTGTATAATTCCCTGAGAGATTGCATAACCGCTCCTGACCGTAACATTGTGTTCGCCGCAAATTGGTTGCGGCGACGGTCGTTTGAATATTCGGTAAATTTTTTACAGCTTAACGCCGTTTTGCTTTAAAAGTTCTCTCGCCGTTTCGACGCTGTCGTTGCCCGTCCTGTTTTTGACGGGGGCGAATTCCTTTTCCCGCTCAACCTCGAATGCAAGGCAGCTGCCCATAAGCTTGACGAGGTCCACGGCCAGCAGCTCGAGCTTGTAGCCGTTGGGCTCCTCGGGCACGAACTTCTTTCCGCCCTTTATGCAGTTGATTTTCTTCTTTGCAAGGTGATAGGGCAGGCTCTTTCTATTCGCCGCCTTAAGCTTTTCGACGTTGAACAGATAGTTTAGTATTACGCCGTAGCGGTAGGTAAGCTCGCCGTTTATATCGTGTCTTATCTTCAGCCTTTCGGGCATCTCGTAATATTCCACGATTGTGGAAATCCCGTCCTCCTTGCAGAGCACCCCCACTTTTTCGTCGGGCGCAACCTTTGCGACTACCTTGCTTCCGCAGGCGGAGCCGGACGATATGGTCGCGCCGATGAACACGGGGTCGCAAATCTTTTGAAGCACGTTGTCAACGCCGTAGACGTTGAGCCATTCTATGCCGTTCTTTCTCAGAATCCTGCCCAAGCCCGCCTTTTCGAGCGCGGCAAACCAGCCGCCGTTGCCGTTGGGCGCGAACACGGGCATATACCTCTCCTCCATTAAAATTTTACCGTCGAAAGAGATAGCCGGAGCAACCGCCTGAACGTAGAAATGAAGCTTCTGCTTTTCGTAGCCGAAATATTCGTGCGACTCGAAAAATTCGCGGGTGGCCGCGTCGGTTACGTCGCTGGTCATTATAAACAGGTGCACGAACGTCCCCGCCTTTTTGCATACCTGAACGAGGTTCTGCATCTGGCAGGCGAATATGGAAAGCTCCCTCTCCACGCCGATATTGTAGGTTCCTTTGGGTCCGCTCCAGCCGAGCCGCGTACCCTGTCCTCCTGCCAGAAGAACGGCGCCGACCTTGCCGGCGCGGATTGCTTCCAGCCCCTCGGCCTCGTATGCGGCGCGGTGTTTTTTAATCTGCTTTAAGGTGAGCGCGTCGCAGGGTGAGAGCTCGCCGAGCTTTTTATCTCTCTCCCACATAATGTTGGAGAAAATAGAGAAGTCAATCCTTCCCACGGCGTTTAAAAGCGCCTCTTTGTTGCTTTCTTTCAGGTTGTCGTAATAGCGCAGAAC
>CAZELQ010000045.1:0-8750 GCA_964513195.1 uncultured Clostridia bacterium
CGACCTCCGGGTTATGAGCCCGACGAGCTACCTGGCTGCTCTACCCCGCGATAAATCTACCGCTTTCGCTAAGCTATCTTATTCTATTAGATAACCCATTGTTTGTCAACCTTTTTTGTGTCGTTTTAATAAAAACGCAAAAAAAATCTCTGAGGGAAGCTAACAAAAATTAACAATTATCGACATTAGTTTACAATAAATTACAATATTCATTAAATATTTTAAATAATATTGTACAAAAATCTATTGACAATACATAATTTGCGGTATTATAATAATTTCACCTCACAAAAAAAGGAGAAATTTGTTGCGGTATGCGTAAAATAGTAATTTTAGAGAGTAACGAAGAATTTTTACAGGAGCTGAAAACGGCATTTGAAAAGGAAGCCGATTTCAACGTCTGCGGCGTAAGCGGCAGCGGAAGCGTGGGCATCGGTCTGATAAACCAATATAAGCCCGAAGTGGTGGTGCTCGACACCGTGCTGTCAGGCGAGGACGGCTTCGGCGTAATGAAGTACCTAAAGGAATTTCAGCCCACTAGCAGCATATTCGTAGTGTCGGGCTTTTCCGACGATAAGCTTGTGGCGAAAGCCATCTCGCGCGGGGCGAAGTATTATTTTGTAAAGCCCGTTTCCGCCGCGACCGTCTGCGAACGGGTAAAGGACGTATTGGACGAGCGCACGGCCGACTATCTGATTTCGGCTCAGACGCGCGACAAGCGCAGAGTTTCCTCTCTCGACGAGAAGATAAGCAATATATTCATATCGATAGGTATTCCCCCGCACATAATGGGCTACCAATATCTGCGCGAGGGAATAAAGATGACCATAGAAGACCCCTCGATAATCAACAACGTAACCAAGCGCCTCTACCCCGAAATAGGCGTTAAGTTCTCTACTTCGGCGAGCAAGGTAGAGCGCGCCATCCGCCACGCGATAGAGGTTGCCTGGAACAGAGGCAGGGTGGAGGCGATAAACTCCATATTCGGCGTAAGGGTTTACATAGGCAGCGAACGCCCCACCAACTCCGAATTCATCGCTTTGGTTGCGGACAAGCTTATTTTCGAGGAGTTAAATTAACGGCAAAATCATTTTTTTGCGTTCCCCCCCGTTGCCCGTCCGTAATTTTACGGACGGGCATTTTTATCGTCTTTTCTTTTACTTGCAACGCGGTTGCAAAAGTTGTATAATACAAATCGTATTTAACTCGCGGCGGAAATTGCAATGTACATCGACCTAACCAACTACAAAGACAAGAGAATTTGCGTAGCCCTCTCGGGCGGTAAGGACAGTATGGCGTTAGTCCACTATCTCGGTAGGCACGGCGCGGAATACGGCATAACCCTTTCTGCGCTGAATTGCGACCACCGTATAAGAGGGGAGGAGAGCGCGCGCGATAGTGCGTTCGTTAAGCAATATTGTGCCTCCAATTCGATTGAATTGCACTTTTTTAAGGCGGACGGACTCGATTTTACAAGCGAGAACGACGCCCGTCTTTGGCGGCTGGGCTGCTACGGCGAGATAATAAATTCGGGCAAGGCGGACTTTATCGCGACCGCCCACCATATGAACGACAACGCAGAAACGGTACTCTTCAATCTTGCGCGGGGCACGGCTCTTTCGGGTATGACGGGCATAGGCGACGCACCCGCGCTCCGTCTCATACGCCCACTGATAGCCTGCGGCAGAGAGGAAATAGACCGTTATATTGAGGAAAACGATATTCCTTTCGTCACCGACAGCACGAACGGCGGCGACGACTACACGCGCAACAAAATACGCCACACGGTAATCCCCGCTCTCGAGGAGGCAGTCGGAGGTGCGGTGGGCAATATCTATAGGTTTTCCCGTCTGGCCGCAGAGGATGAGGAGTACTTTTCCCGTCAGGTAAATAAGGTGCTCGTCAGCCGCCCGCAGGGGGGCTTTCTCATAAAATCCTGTACGGAACCCGTCATCTTCAAGCGCGCAGTCAGGCGGATTTTACAGGAGTACGGCAAGAAGGACTTCACGGCCGCGCAGCTTAGAACGGTCTATGAAATGCAATGGCTGGGTAACGGCAAAAAATTTTCGTTTTTAGGGCTTACGGCCGTAAAAGAGGAGGGAGGTATAGCCGTCGACGGCAGCCCGACTTTGGAGTCGGAAGCCGTTTTTGCGCCCTTTTACGAACGACTTTCGCAGGGCGGCCGCAGAGATTATGCCGGCAGGCTCGCCCTGATAGAATACGAGGAAAATCTCGGCGCCGCGTTAAACGGTCTCGGCGAAGCGCCCGTAAAGGTTCTGCGCTTCGATTTAGACAAAATTCCGGTAGGCGCGCAAATCAGGTTCCGCCGCGACGGCGACAGGTTTACCAAGTTCGGCGGCGGAAGCAAGAGCCTTTCGGATTATCTTACCGATAAAAAGGTGCCCCAAAGCCTGAGGGCGACGTTGCCGCTCGTGTGCAACGGAAGCGAAGTGCTTATAGTCGGCGGAGTGGAAATAAGCGAAAACGTGAAGGTAACCCCCGACACGCCGAGGGTGGGCGTTTTTGTGTGTCTCGACCCTTTCAAATCGCATTGATTAAGGCATATTACGGCACGTACGGCATTTTATACGCCGATTTATCGTGCCGCGTATAATAATTCTTTCTTTGCGCAAACTTAGTTGTGATAAAGGAGAATTATTATGATTTTTATCAATTATGTAAGCTACATTCTTGCTATAATCGGCGGCCTGAATTGGGGACTTTTCGGTATCTTCGATTTCAACCTCGTCGGTTGGATTTTCGGCGGCCCGCGCTCGGCAGGTTCTATTATAATCTACGTGTTAGTGGCTCTCGCCTGCATCTGGCTGATTATCTCGCCCATGGTAACGGGTCGGGGCTTGATGCTTTCGGGCAAGAAGAAGAGAAACCGCGAAACCACCGCAACCGAAAGCTATTAAAAAAAATCCTCCCGATATTCGGGAGGATTTTTACGTGCGTAAAAACTATGTTTTTTCTCGGTTGGCCGCCGTCATTTTTCGGGAAGAACCCCGCTCTCTTCGGGCGCATCCGCCGCGGTCGCGGCTTCTCCGTCCGTCGTAGCCTCAACCTCCGTAGCCGCCGTTTCGGCCTGTATTATAACCGTGCCGTCCGCAGCCGCGGGTCTCGTCTTTCCGCCCGCCGCACCTTTGGCAAGCTTTTCGCGCACCTTGCGCAAGACGAGCAGGTAGAGAAGGTAAACGCCCCAAAAGGCGAAGAACAGGCAGACGTATGCAACGTACACGAGCGCCACGTACAGCAGGTTGATATAGCTCATGAACCCGCCTATTTTAATCGGCCAAGGCATATTTATGGGCAAAGGACAGTTTTGGGTGAACGCGTAGTTGGGCATTATATAGCCCGCGTCGCCCACGCCGGAGCCGCCCTCGATAAGCCCCGTGACTAAGAAATTATCGTAAACGAGGTGCTGCCCGTCCGCCGTCGTCCAGCTTGTGGAGATATGCGACACAACGCCGCTCATAAGCGAGGCAGCGATAATGACGATAAAGTAGTAGACGAGCGGCCATATGCAGTCCTTGATTCTGAATTTGTAGTGCCCGAGCGCCGTAGGAAGTATACACAATGCAAAGAGCGTGTAGTGGGTCATGCAGAAGTAGAGTATGGAGTAGCTGAAGAAAATGCCGTAGTTGCTCATCTCGTCCTTGCCGAAGTAGACGAATACCGTCAGCGCACCCACCGCGTGAATGAAGAAGGAAGCGGCGTACAGAAATTTCTTTTTGAAGATGACGGAAAAGGAAGCTATATATACGCCGATATTGCAGATGAACAGGGGGAGACATGCGAAAATCGTGTTGTATACGTTATAGCCGTCGCCCAATACGACGCTGTCCTTGCTGTGGTACTGTAAAAGCAACATAACCGCAAGGCCCGCAAGATATTTGTCCTGAACTTCGCGGCTCTTTTTCCTTAGGAAGAAGTACCAGCCGACGGACATAGCGATAAGCTCGCATATGGCGAAAAAGTGCCAGATGGTGAAGTTTTTAAACCAGAAAAAGCTGTCGCGGGAGAAATCGTTTATATCGAAGAAGTTTTCGAAGATATTGAGCGGCATGGCCATAAGCATGCCGACGGGTATACCTATGAAGCAGTCGGGCTTTACCTTATAACCGTCGCGCACGAATAAGAGCGCGCAGCAGGCAAGAATGGCGAAGTTCTCTATAAAGAACAGAGTCATATTGAGCCACTTGGGGAAGAACGTGTTTACCGACTTGAAAATCTCGCCGTTTACGTCGCCGTCGGCAACGGTCACTTCGGCGTCGAAGAAGTGGTTTACGCCGAACAGGCACATACTTAAAATAACGAAAACCGGAAGAAAATACTTCGCGCAGTCGCCGCTCCTTTTCACGTTGAAAAAGACGGTAAGCGTAATCATTATTACGCCCGCCTTTTTCACCCACTGCGAAAGGCAGAAGAAAAAGCCGTATTGGTTTTCGCCGTAACCGATGCGGTTGAATATGTAATAATCGCTGACCGTAAAGGTAAGTAAGAAGGCGCAGACGATAACGATTGCCGCGCAGACCTTCAGCGAAATATCGACGCCTTTGCGTAAATCGGGGGCGAAAATCCCGCCCCGCTTTTTGGTTTCTTCCATTGCGGTTAAATTATACCGTTAACTTATATATATTGTCAAGAAAATGCGCGGCTCCAATTATTGTCATTGACGTTAATCGGTTGACGAAGCCGCCCCGTTATGCTAAAATTACGTTACGCAGATATCTATCTGCGTCCGGAAAGCTATGAAAGAGAAAAAAGTTGTACTTATTACGGGCGCTACGAGCGGCATAGGGCTTGCAACCGCCGAATATTTTCTTGCCAAGGGTCACACCGTCTACGGCGTGGCAAGGCGTGAATATGCGGGCGGCGATTTTAAATGCTTCTCCGCCGACGTCACCGACTACGAGGCGATGGGGCGCGTGCTCGGGGAAATCGTTAAAAGAGAGGGCAGGCTCGACGTCCTCGTCAACAACGCGGGCTTCGGCATCGCGGGGGCGGTTGAGGACGCGGGCGCGGAAAACGTCTCCCGCATAGTCGACGTAAATCTAACCGCGCTGTGCGTTCTGTGCGGCAAAGCGATTCCCTATATGAAAGAGCGTGGCGGCAGAATAATAAATATTTCCTCGGTCGGCGGCATAATGCCCCTTCCCTATCAGGCAATGTATTCGGCCACAAAGGCGGGCGTGGAGGTGTTCTCCAGAGCCCTTGCAAACGAGGTAAAGGAATACGGAATAAAGGTTTCGGCCGTGCTCCCCGGCGATACGAAAACGGGCTTTACGCAGGCGAGAATAACGGAAGGGCAGAACGGGCGCGCGCGGAAATCCATAGAGAAAATGGCGCACGACGAGCAGCACGGCAAGAGCCCCGTCTGCGTCGCAAAGGTTATCTATCGTTGCGCCGCAAAAAAACGCCCGCCCCTTCGGGTGAGCGTGGGCGGCGTCTCCAAAATCGAGGTCTTTCTCGCCCGTCTCGTAAGCGTAAAATTTCTCAACAAAATTCTCGGAAAAATGTACGGTTAAAGAAATTCCCCCGACCATATGGTCGGGGGAATTATAATTTCTACGTTTTATTCTTTGATTTTTTTGACCTCTTCGAGAACGGCCTTTATATGAACCAGCGCCCTGTCCATCTGTTCTTCGGTATGGGTAGCCATATAGCTGGTTCTCAAAAGGCTCTTGCCGACGGGAGTTGCGGGCGATACTACCGAATTAACGTACACGCCCCTGTCGAAAAGCAACTTGCAGGCGGTAAAGGTCTTTAAGTCGGTGTAGGTATAGATAGGTATGATGGGAGTGGTGCTGTCGATAATGTCCACGCCCTCGCGCTTTAAATTCGCGCGCATATAGCCGCTTATCTCGGCAAGTCTTCTAACCCTCTGCGGTTCTCTCTCCAGAATTTCAAGCGACTTCAATGCGCAGGCAACGTTTGCGGGTGTCATGCTCGCACTGAAAATAAAGGGGCGGGAATTGTGTCTTACGTGCTCGCATACGTAACGCTTGGCCGCCATATAGCCGCCTATGCTCGCAAGCGATTTGGAGAACGTGCCCATATAGATATCGACTTCGTCCTCGAGTCCGTAATATTCCGCCGTGCCTCTGCCGTGGGCGCCGAGCACGCCCAGGCCGTGCGCGTCGTCGACCATTACCCTCGCGCCGTACTTTTTAGCAAGAGCGACAATCTCGGGCAGCTTGGCTATGTCGCCGCCCATACTGAACACGCCGTCGGTGACGATTAAAATGCCCGAAACCGAACGGTCGACCGACTGAAGCTTGGCTTCGAGGTCGGCCATGTCCGCATGGTTATATCTTAACATTCTGCCGAAGCTCAGCCTGCATCCGTCGTAAATGCTCGCGTGGTTTTCCCTGTCGCAGATTATAACGTCGTTGCGGCCGACGATACCGGCGATTATGCCGAGGTTGGATTGGAAGCCGGTGGAGAAAGTTACGACGTCCTCCTTGCACAAAAATTCGGCAAGCTTCTTTTCCAGCTCCACGTGAATGTCCAGCGTGCCGTTTAAAAAGCGTGAGCCCGAGCAGCCGCTGCCGTATTTTTCAAGCGCCTTAACGCCCGCCTCGATGACTTCCTCGTTGGAGGTAAGACCGAGATAGTTGTTGGAGCCGATCATGATAATGTCTTTGCCCTCCATAACCACTTCGGGGCCCTGACGGGACGTGAGGGTGTGGAAATAGGGGTAAATGTTCTTTTCCTTTAACGTGTTGACGCGGCTTTGGTCTTCGCACTTGGTAAATAAATCCATCAGATCACCTTTTATAATATTTTTGTCATAGTTTAATTGATTTTGTCACAAAAAATTATAACAATATTGCCGATAATTGTCAACAGAAACGGCTTATTTATACGAAAGAAATACGTTTGTTATTTTTTTTAATATTTTAGTAAAATTTTTCACGCGGCAAAAACTTATTCTCCGCGCGCGTTACGCTTGCCAACCGCCGCCGCCTTGTGATAAAATTAAATAACCAAAGAAAAAGTCAGAGGTGTTACATGAGCGGTTTTTTTGGAGTAGCTTCCAAGGAAGATTGCGTATTCGATTTATTTTTCGGCACGGACTATCATTCACATCTGGGCACCCGCCGCGCGGGTCTTGCCGTATACAGCGCGGAATCGGGGTTTGAAAAGGCGATTCACAGCATAGAGAACGCCCCTTTCAGAACGAGGTTTTTCGACGACTTCAACTCGATGAAAGGCAATATGGGTATAGGCTGTATCTCCGACTATCAGGCGCAACCCATATTCGTGCGTTCCCATCACGGGTCGTTTGCGATAGCCACCGTCGGTAAGATAAATAACGCCGATAAAATACTTTCCGAAGTTATCGACAAACGCACCCACTTTTTCGAAATGCAGAACGGCGAGATAAACGAAACCGAGCTCGTCGCGGCGATAATTGACCAAAAGGACAATTTCATAGAGGGCATACGTTACGCGCAGGAGATAGTGGAGGGCTCGCTGAGTATTTTGATTCTCACACCCAAAGCGATTTACGCCGCACGCGACAAGGTGGGCAGAACGCCCGTCGTTATAGGACGCAAGGACGACGCCTACTGCGTAAGCTTCGAGAGCTTCGCCTATCTCAACCTCGGGTACAAAGATTATAAAGAGCTGGGCCCCGAAGAGATAGTCGCCGTAACCTACGACGGCGTAAAGACCTTGGTCGCCCCCGGCAAGAAGATGAAAATTTGTACCTTCCTGTGGGTATATTACGGTTATCCGTCATCCTCGTACGAGGGACTGAGCGTGGAAAAAATGCGCTATAATTGCGGCAAATATCTCGCCATGCGCGACAACGTCGCCCCCGATTTCGTCGCGGGCATACCCGATTCGGGCACGGCGCACGCAATAGGCTATTCCAATCAATCGGGAATTCCCTTTGCCCGTCCTTTCATAAAGTATACGCCCACTTGGCCGCGTTCCTTTATGCCCCCTACGCAGACGAAGCGCAACCTGATAGCAAAAATGAAGCTCATTCCCGTTCACGACCTGATCGACGGGAAGAAGATGTTGCTTATAGACGACTCCATAGTCCGCGGTACGCAGACGAGGGAGACGACCGAATTTCTATATGCGAGCGGAGCGAAGGAAGTACACATACGTACGGCCTGCCCGCCTCTCGTGTTCGGCTGTAAATATCTGAATTTCTCGCGCTCGAATTCCGAAATGGAGCTGATTACGAGGCGGGTAATAAGCCGTCTCGAGGGAGGAGAGCCCTCCAAAGAAGTGCTCGAGGAGTACACCCATCCCGACAGCCCGAAATACGAAAGAATGGTGGAGGAAATCTGCAAGGAGCTTCATTTCACCTCGTTGCGCTTCCACAGGCTTGACGATATGCTCAAGTCCACGGGTCTGCCCGGGGAGTGTCTGTGCACCTATTGCTGGAACGGCAAGGAATAAGCGGGATTTGCAATATAAAATTATTTGCAATTTGCCCTTTGGTATGATAGTATTAAAGGGCGTGTAAACGAAGGTATAGCTCAGTTGGTCAGAGCGCTTGCTTGACATGCAAGAGGTCGATGGTTCAAGTCCATTTATCTTCACCAAAAACGAAAACGTATCGCTTGATTTGCGCCGAACCGCAATAAAACTACGTTAAAAAAGAGTCCGAGAAAAAAATCGGGCTCTTTTTTTGAAGAAATACGGTAAAATTTATCGGTGCAAAACGGCCGCCGACTCATATTTTTTTGACGAAACAGCGGCGGCGCTTGTGCGTGCGCACGTCA
>CAZELQ010000046.1:0-8679 GCA_964513195.1 uncultured Clostridia bacterium
GCGCCGAGCTGTCTGTCCTCGGGGCATATATAGCCTATCTGCATTTCCTCGCCGCTGTCGAGCGAAACGACTAATCTTCCATACTCCGTATTTTTTTCTTGTACACGTAAACGAATATGAATACCGAAACCGCCGCGGTTAAAAATTCCGATATCGGAAACGCCCACCACACCGTCGAGGCGGGGTTCGCCGTGAGCGTGAAGAGCCACGCAGCCGGCATAACTATGACCGCAAGCCGCAGAGCCGCGATAATTAGCGGAAACAGGGCGTATCTCAAGGCCTGCAATACCCCCTGCACGGCCGTACTGAACCCCATAAAAACGTAGCCTATGCCGGCAATCCGGATTGCCAAAGCGACGGTTTTTATCAGCTGCGGGTCGCTCGATTCGCCCGAAAAGTCGAACAATTTTCCGAGTTGGGTCGCCAGCCCCTCGAACAGCGCGGTAACCACGATAGAGATTATCAGCGTGTCGACAATCCCCCATTTGACGCACGCTTTACACCTCTCCTTATCGCCCAGACCGTAATTGAAAGACAGCAGCGATATGATACAGTTGGATAGCCCGAAACAGGCGAACAGCGCAAATTGCATTATTTTATAATAGATACTGAAACTGCCCTGCAATAATAAAACGTCCTTATCGGCCGTTCCGAGAATGAAATTTACGCCGAACATCATAACCGACAGCAACCCCTGCATAAGGGCCGCCGAAAATCCGATATGGTAAATTTCCTTTATAATTTTCAGGCTCGGCTTGATATTTTTTATATTGTTGCCGATTTCCTTATCGGTACAGTAGTGAAACGTCATAGCGAGAAGCATAGAGACGGTCTGCCCTATAACCGTAGCCCACGCGGCGCCCTCTATTCCCCAACCGAGCGGGTATATAAACACGTAGTCTAAAATTATATTCAGAACGGCGCCCGAAACCTGCGAAATAGTTGAAAAGAGCGTTCTGCCCGTACTCTGCAAAAATCTCTCGTAGATGGTGAAGCCCACCGTTCCGAAAGACAGACAGCAGCATATTCTGAGGTAGCTTGCCCCCATTTCCGCGGCGCGCTCGTCCTGCGCCTGAATACCTATGAACCATTTTGCGCCGAAGAGGCCGAAAAGCAGGAATACGGCGTAAATGACTATTCCCAAAAATATTCCGTTGCCCGCGACTCTGTCCGCAACCTTTTTGTTGCCCTCGCCGAGCGACTTGGACAGCATGGCGTTTATGCCGACGCCCGTACCGACGCCGACGGCGATTATAAGAAGCTGAATGGGGAAAGCGTAGCCCAAAGCGAGATTGCCTGCGGCGCCGTCCTCACCCATTTTGATTACGAAAACCGTATCGACGATATTGTAAACGGCCTGTAAAATCAGCGAAACTATGAGGGGCACGCCCATCTTCCAAACGAGCTTGCCCACGTGCGCCGACGCCATTTTGTTTTGAGTGCTTTGATTTTCACCTTGCATGATAACTCCTCCCAAAAGAAAAAAAGGCGTAAATCCACAACCGGATTTACGCCTTTTATGCTACTCATTGATACCGTTATTTTATAAAATTTACCGTAAAAAGTCAAGCAAATTCCGCACCCTGACTCTATTCGGTCAAATTGCTTTTTTCGCAACCCGAAGCCCGTTTGGACAGCACGACGAGAGTTTCGACGTGGTGGGTTTGGGGGAACATATCGAACGGGGTGACGGACGTAATCCCGTAATAGCCGCCGTCCGCAGAGCCGTCATTTTTGACCAACTGCCCGTCGCGTTCCGTCAGCGTGCCGCAGAGAAGCCCTAAATCGCGGGCAAGCGTCGCAGGGTTGCACGATATAAGGACGAGCTTTTCCGCACCGCAGGCAAGAATTGCCTTTACGACAGACCGCTCCATTCCCTTTCTGGGCGGATCGCAGACGATTATGCGGCGGCACCCCTCGGTCATGGCAAACACTTTGCCGATATTTTCCTCCACTGTACCGCAAATATTGAACATTTTGTCCTGCAAGCCGTTGAGCTCCCTCAGGCCGTTCGCACAGTCGACCGCCTCTTTTACCACCTCTACGCCGTAGGCCGCGCGGCACTTTTGGGCGAGCATGGCCGTAAGCATACCGCCGCCGCTGTACAAATCGAGCGCGACCGCGTTCTTATCTTCAACTTCCGCAAGCACCGCCCGATAAAGCTTTTTTCTTACTCCGTCGTTGACCTGCAGAAAGGTATTGGGCCCCGCTTTGAATTTTATGCCCTCATCCTCGCCCATAAAATAGCCTTCGCCGCGGCATATGTGCCACTCTTTTCCGAAAACGGCGTTGCCCGAGGACTTGTTTACGTTCAAAAGAAGGGTGAAATTATTAAACTCTTTTTCCAAAATTACGGCAAGCGGGTCAAGGTTTATTTTCCTTGCGGCGACGACGGTGATAATCAGCTTTTTCTCCACCTCGCGGGCGGCCAAGTGCCGTATATCGCCTTTGCCGCTTTGCCCGTCGTAGCCCCTTAGCCCCGATTCTCCGATAAATTGCGAGAGCGCCGAAATCAGTTTTGCCGACCAATCCCTTTGCAGGGCGCACTCCTGCGTTTCGACAATCCTGTGGGAGCGGGGTGCGTAAAAGCCTATCGCCGTCTTGCCCTCCGCATTTACGCCGACGGGAATTACGAGCTTGTTCCTGTAACCGTAAATCTCGTCGCTTGGCACCGTATCGTTGACAAAGGCGTCGATTGCGGCCAACTTTTTGAGGCAGCTTTGCACCTTTTTGTTCTTGAAGACGAGCTGCGCGTTATATTTTGCGTGTTGAAGCTGACAGCCGCCGCACTTTTCGAATACGGGGCAGACGGGCAGCGCCCTGTCCGCAGAGAGCGTATGCACCTCGGTCAGGCGTCCGTAAGCGACCCCGCCCGACACCTTTTGCGCGCGGAAAGACACCCTTTCGCCCTCAAGGCAAAACGGCACGAAACAGGTTACCCCGTCACAATTTATAATGCCCTCCCCCTCGCTTCCGAGAGAGAGGACTTCTCCGATGTATTCCTTGTTTTTTTTCATATACCGACTCTATTTGCGGCACAATCCGCAGTTTTCGGCTATCTGCGTATGCGCCAGACGAGCATGTCCACGGCGCGCTGACAGCGGACGACCAGAAAGTCGTAGACGACGAAAATGAACGTGCCGACCGTGAAGATAAAGAGATAGATATATTTGTTGATTATGTCGTAGATATTTTCGGGAAGAAGGGAGCCGCCAAGCACTCCGCCGTAGATAAGATAATAGCAGACGATGAGCGTACAATCGAACCATACCGCCTTCACGGGCATTGCGATATACCACTTTATTTTAAATTTTTCCTGCAACGCGTTTACCAAGGGGTGCAGGCCGAAAAACATCACGAACGGAACTATGTCCCAGAACTTTGCCGCCGCGCCCATTATAACGGTTAAAATGCAGGTCGCGAGATAGGCGAGGAAATCCCCGAGATAGAACTTGCGCGACAGGGGCAGCATTAGGGCGAGTACGCCTATGAAATAGCCGGTTGCCAAAAGCCAGCCGCTGAGAATGCCCAGCGACAAAAATATTACCGCTAAGGAACAAGAAATTCCCGATAAGGCTATTTCGAACGATTTGGAATTTTTATTTTTAGGCATACCGATTTACCGCCGCATTTTTGCGGGCGGGGAGGCACAGCCTCCCTAAATTAAAGAAAACTTTTACGCGCAAGTTTATTTATCTGCAACAGCCGTTACACATTAAGTTTATGCAGGCGTTAAGCGCGCAACATTCGACGCAGGACGAGCAGAAGCTTCCGCCCATTTGGTCGTCCGATTGCGAATTCATCGTCTGCCCCTGATACACGCCCTGGTTGCCGCCGCCCGAGCGCGAAGCGTCGTAGTTGATTTTTTCGTTGAGCTTTTTATACGCGTCCTTATACTTCTGGTTTTCACCGTCGAGCCGGATTGCGATTTCGAGCTGTTTCTTGCTCTCGTTAATCCAATTTTTGCGATAGAACACGACCGACTGGAGATAGTGCCACTGCGCGCCGCGCTCGTTGAATTGGTCGAGACGGCGCTGGGCCTCCTGCAAGTCGCCCGACTTTATAAGCTCCTCGACTTTGGCAAAGGCCGTGCCCTCGCTCTCCGCGCCCTGACCCGCTTCCGCGATTTCCGCAAGGAGCTCGTCGCGGGCGGTACTGATTTTAGTCAACATTCTGGCGGCTTCGTTGCCCGCCTCTCCGTCTAAAAATCTTTCTTCCTGATATTTTGCGCGGAGCTTTAAATAGGCGTCCTCCACCTGTTGGGCGGTGGCGCCTTCGCTGAGTCCTAAGATGTCAAGATTTTGTTTGTTCATTTTCCTTTTTACCTTCGCCGCACTTGCCGTAGACCAGCTTGCGCGTCTTCAGGGGAATACCCCTCAATATTATATTGTCCGTAAGATCGTGGTTAAACGTGAATTTTATTTGAGACAGAGCGGAACGCATATCCGCGAACAGACTGTCGAAAAGAAAGGTTATTTCCCCTTCATTCGCCTCTACGGCCTCCGCCTTGGTGCTTTTTTTAAAGGCGTTGCAGAGCACGTTGTAGCGCCCCTTTTTTACGTCCTTGTCATAGTCGTCGAGGGCGTCTGCAAGATATACCCATTTGCCTATCGCATACATAAGCTTGTCGGTATTTTCGTCGGCGTTTTCGCCGAGGACGTAGCGCGACATCTGCAAGGTCATCTGCGCCGTCGGCTCGCAAGCGGCGTCTATAACGTCGCATTTCCGATTTTCCAGAGCGCACTGCTCCTCTATCTGCCGCGCTATAATTGCGGCTATCTGCGGGTGCCTTTTTAGCGTGCGCCTATAGCCTTTTTTATATACGAACGCAAAGAGACCTTTTTTGTCGCCGTCCTGCCTGTCGTCGAGAAGCTTATAATAGGCGAGCGCCGTATTGACACAGCCCAATATAAGGGAGATATTGTCGGGATTGGCCATCGGTCTGCGCTTTATGAGGTGCAGAGCGCAACGCCGTTTTTCTATTTTTACGTCCTGCCCCGCGATATTGTGCATAAGCGCGGACATAAAGGCCATATCGTAGGTTAGCGCGGACTTTGCGCAGCTTCCGCAGCTTTTGCCTATGGACTTACACATTCCGCAATACATAGCCTTATACAGCTTTTCGTCCTTAACGAACAGATAGGGAGCGTCGGGATTGATATAGCCGAACATTATGACTGATAAAATCCTATTTTCTTATAGACCTTGGAAAGCGTCTTACGGGCTATGCGCTCTGCCTTTTGCGCGCCGTCCGACAGAACCGAGGCCAGATATTCTTTGTCTTGGAGAAGCCTTACCTGCTCACTCTGTATGGGCGCGATTTTGTCGGCGACGAGCTCACCCACCGCCGTCTTGAAGTCGCCGTAGCCCTTGCCGTCGAACTCCGCCTCCGTTTCGCCGATCGTCTTTCCCGAGAACGCCGAATAAACGGAGATGAGGTTGCTGACCCCCGCTTTATTTTCGGGGTCGTAGACGATATCGTTGTCGCTGTCCGTGACGGCGCGGCGGAATTTTCTTATTACCGTGTCTTTATCGTCGGTCAGAAATACCGAACCGTTGGGGTTTTCGGCCGACTTGGACATCTTCTTCACGGGGTCCTGCAGGTCGTTTATCTTAGCGCCCACCTTTACGTACAGTCCCTCGGGCACCGTGAACGTAGGCGTGTAGATATTATTGAAACGGATTGCGATGTCCCGCGCAATCTCGAGATGCTGGCGTTGGTCGAGGCCGACCGGAACCACGTCGGTCTGATACAGAAGTATATCGGCCGCCATGAGCACGGGGTAGTCCATAAGCCCCATATTTATATTGTCGGCGTGACGCGCGGATTTGTCTTTGAACTGCGTCATACGCTCCATTTCGCCGACGTAAGTAAACGTGTTTAAAACCCAGGCAAGCTCGGCGTGACAGGGAACGTGCGACTGAACGTAGAGCACGCACCTTTCCGGATCCACGCCGCAGGCAATAAACAGGGCGGCAAGCGCAAGCGTATTATGCCTAAGTTCTGCGGGCCGCTGCCGTACCGTTATAGCGTGCATATTTGCAACGGCGTATATGCAATTATATTCGTTGAGGTACTCCTTCCAATTTCTGATTGTGCCGATATAATTGCCTATCGTCAGATTGTTGGTCGGCTGTACCGCCGTATATAAAGTTTTAACTTTTTCTTCCATATTCTTCCCTATTTTAACGCGCGGCAAGCCGCAAAACCGCAACCGTCAACTTACGCTTTGCAGAGCCGATGCGGGCACGACGGCCGTTAAATCGACGGAAGCGCCGTCTCTTTCCACGGTCACCGTTAAAGAGTCGCCCTCCCTTACGGTGAGCAACAGGTCTGCGAGGACGAAGAAGCGGTTTACGGCGTACTTCGTGCCGTTTACCGTAGCTTCCCTTATTACGTCGCCGACGTTAAGACCCAACGCCGCGCCGAAGCCGCCGCTCTCCACGCTCGCTACCGTGACGTCCTCCTTGATATACCCGTTGCCCGTGGACGAATCGTACACGTAGCGGGAGTTCAAAGACTGTGAGGTTATTCCGAGATAGACCTTTTTCGTCGCCTTAAACGAGGAATCGAGATTGGTATAGAAAATTATTCCGTCCGCAACGCCCGTCATAGCCGAAGCGGGTATCGCGTAGTTCATGCTGGTTATATCTTCGTCGCCCGCATTGTTGAGGCCGATAAGCTCGCCCGACGAGTTGAAAAGGCCGCCGCCCGAATTGCCGTGGGTGAGGGCTACGTCGGTACGGATCGAGCGGTAAGAACGCGTCGTCGTGCCGTCTATCGCCAGCTCGCAGTAGTCGCTGTCGACGCTCACTATGCCCTTGGTTACGCTGAGACCGCCGTCGTCGGGGTTACCCACCGCGTATACCTCCTCGCCTACGTAGTAGTCGAAAGTTACGCTGACGGGCGCCGCCAAGGGATTTACCGCAAGCACGTCGGCCGTTTCCGCGCGGATTACCGCCACGTCGTAGTCTATCGAGCCGCCTATATACGTGCAGGGAATTGCGTAATCGTCGTAGGTATACCCGCCCGACGCTGTGGAGTCGGCCACGGGAGTCGATTCGCTGCCGTAGAGATACGCCCAGATATTTTCGCTTATGGTCGGCGTACCCGAGGCGGCGCTGTAATCGTAGACGACGTGATAGTTAGTGACGATATAGGTATATTTCTCCTCCATTTTATATATTACGGCCGAGCCGGTATACCACTGAGTAGTCGTCGTTGTCGTGATGTGGGGCCCCATACCCGACGACTTCATCTCCGTAAACGAGGCGTATACCTTAAAGCAGGAACGCAGAACCGAGTTGAGCGCCGTGTTTGCGCCGCTTGAACTATCTATCGTAAGGTATTTTTCGCAGAACTCGTCGAACCCAATATCGCCGTAAATGCTCTTGTAGGTGTCCAATACGTCATCCAGGGTGACTTCCTTTACGTAGGTGCCGTCTTCGCCGTCCTTGCCGTTGGTTACGGTGAACTGCGAAGTAGAGCCGTCGGTGTAGGTTATCGTATAGTAGTCAACGAGGCCGCTCGTGTTGGTGAGCTCGACCGACACTATGCCTACGCCGTTCGAAACGCAACCCGATAACGCGCCCAAAGAAAGCGTAGCCGCAACCGCAATAGAAACAAAAATTTTGCCCTTTTTCATATATGCTCCCTACGCGCCGAGGCGCGGTTTTTCGTAATAATCATAGATATTATATTATACTATTGTTAAAAAGTCAAAACGGAAATATGATTTTTAGGTGAAAATAACAAGCGACTTGCGGCGCAGACCGCAAGTCGCAAAACGTTACGTTTCGTCACATAATATTGAGCGCGCCGAACAGATTGTACTCTTTGAACAGCACTACCATTACGAGCGAAATGGTGGACATTATCTTGATGAGAATGTCGAGGGACGGGCCTACGGTGTCCTTTAAGGGGTCGCCTACCGTGTCGCCTACTACCGCCGCGTCGTGGGCCGCGGAGCCCTTGCCGTCGATAACGTTGCCGTTTTCGTCCTTCAAGGGTTCGCCGTTTTCGTCCTTTTCGGCAATGCCGCCGCCCTCGATATACTTCTTCGCGTTGTCCCAAGCGCCGCCGGCGTTACCCGTGTAGATTGCAAGCATTATCGCCGCGATAATCGCGCCGATGAGCAGGCCGCCTACAAAGTTCGGTCCGAAAATGAAGCCGCCGGCTACGGGGATTATGATTGCTATAAGGCAGGGAACGGTCATCTGCTTGATAGAGCCCTGCGAAGAAATTTCGATACAGGTCTTATAGTCGGGCTTTGCAGTGCCTTCCAATATGCCGGGGATTTCCCTGAACTGCCGTCTTACCTCGTCTACCATATGCCTTGCGGCCTTGGCAACCGCCTGAATGAGCATACCGGAGAACATGAAGGGTATGGCCGCGCCGATTATGCCGCCGACAAGAGTTAAAGGATTTGCTATGTTTAGAAGCAACGTACCCACCAAGTCTACGCCGCCGAACGCGTACAGATAGGAGCAAAGAAGGGAAATGGTCGCAAAGGATGCCGAGCCGATTGCAAAGCCCTTGCCGATTGCCGCCGTGGTGTTGCCGACCGCGTCGAGCTGGTCGGTGATTTCACGCACCTCGGGGTCGAGGAAGGACATTTCCGCAATGCCGCCCGCGTTGTCGGAAATAGGACCGTAGGTATCGACCGAAACGGTTGCCGC
>CAZELQ010000047.1:0-8613 GCA_964513195.1 uncultured Clostridia bacterium
CGGAACAATCGCTATTCCGTCGCTTCGCTCCTTACGACTCCGCTAACGCTCCGCTCAGGATGACCGTATAGTGTGGAAATATTTTCAATTAAGCGTGGCGATTTTGGCGCAGAGGTCGGGATCGGAGAGCACGTTACAGCCGCCTATCACGGTTGCAAGCAGGGGCTCTTCGCACTCGTTCACCTTGATTCCCAAGCTGTCCGAAAAGTATCGGGCGAAGCCGTCGAGCTTGGTAAATCCGCCCGAAAGATATATGCCCGCGTTTACCACTGCCGAGGAGACCTCGGCGGGAAGCTCGGAGAGCACGGCGCGGACGTATTCGATTATCTTATCAACGTACAGCTTTATTACACCCTCCAAGTGGGAGGAATTGACCGCGACCTGCACGGGGGCGCCCGAGAGCACGTTTCTGCCGCCCACCACCATTACTTTATTGTCGTTTTCCAAAAGGCTGCCCACCACGTTTTTGAGCTTTTCGGCGGTCGCCGCGCCTATCTTGGCGGAGAAGTTCTCCTCAAGCACGTCTATTATATGAACGTCTACGTTGCCGCCGCCCAAATTGACGGTGAAGCCGGAGATAATGCCGTCCTGCGAAAAGACGGCGATATCGGTCTTGCCGTAGCCGACGTCCACGCTGAAAGACGGCGCGGTTTTCGATATCGTGACGTTGTGGCCGAGCACGGCGGCAAACGGCGTGCGCACGAAGTACACGCGGCCGATATTGAGTTCGGCGGCGATTTCACGGTAGGTTCCGCGCAGCTTCTTGGTCGCGCTGCACGGCACCACGAACATAATCTCCGTCTGCTTGGCCTTGCGGGGGGTTATCTCTATTTTTTCGAAAAAGTGCTTCAACAGAGCGCATAAAAGCTCCGCGCGGACGATATCGCCCTCGCAGACGGGATTTATTATGCGGGTATTTTCGGCAGCCCTGCCCGAAAGGGCGCGCGCCGCGTCGCCGAAAGCCTTGAGACAGACGCCGCCGTCCCCGTCGCTCTGTACGGCGACGCAGGTCGCCTCCGAGAGAACGACGCCGCATCCGAGCATATATATTTTGGTCGTCCACGACCCTACGTCGATCACTAATCTATTCATCTTCGAGTACTTCTTGTATCATATTCGTGACCAGCCCCACGGGAAGCCCGACCACGTTCGTATAACTTCCGTAATATTCCCTCACAACGCCCGCGTCCTGTATGCCGTAGCTGCCCGCCTTGTCCATAGGCGAGCCGCCGTCCACATACCTCTGTATAAATTCGTCGGTAAGGGTATTGAAGCGCACTTCCGTCTTGTCGCACCTGACCAATTTTTTATGCGGCGTGCGCACGCATACGCCCGTATAGACGAAGTGCGTTTTGCCCGATAGCATTTTAAGGGTGCTTACGGCGTCCTCCCTGTCCTTGGGCTTGCCGAGAATTTTATCGCCGAACGCAACGATTGTGTCGCAGCCTATTACGAGACTTTTCGGGTTGGCGGCGAACACCTCGTCGCACTTGTGCTCCGAGAGAGAGCATGCGACCTTATCGGGAAACAGAGACAGATTTACCTGCTCCTCACCGACGGCGGGGATTACGGTGAAATTGACGGTTATGCGCTTTAAAAGCTCCTTGCGCCTCGGCGAGGCGCTGGCAAGTATGATATTCATATATTTGTAATGCCGCCCCTCAGGCGGCATTCGTTTTATAGTATTTCCAGATTTTTGCGGAAGGCCTTCTTAAATTCGTTAGAGGCCGCGAGCGCGTCGCGTATCTCGAGCGAGGCGTCGCCCTCCACCTCCGTCTTCATTATTACCGAATCGCCCAAAATATCGCAGTTCATTCCCTTTACAACCCCCGACATGGACCTGTCGAGACTCTCGGCAATCCTCAGCATTACGCCGAGGCGTTTTACTATCTCTATGTCGTCCTCCTGCAGCACGTCGCGGTAGCGGTTCCAATCGTACGGATTGATATCTTCTTTCTTATGGCAGCATGCCACGAACGCGGCGAGCACGATTTCCCTGTGGGTAACCCCGTACAAGGTGGAGTTGAGAATCATATAACAGCTGTGGCGCTGGTGGTTGTAGTATTTAATCCTCATTCCGCAGTCGTGAAGCATGGCCGCAATCTTGATAACCTTGAGATATTGGCGGGGGAATTTGTGAAGAACGCGGAGCTGCTTGAACAGCTGCACGCTCAGATTCACGACGTGCTCGACGTGCTTTTCGTCGCACCCGTAGTACTTTACCAGAGAGGTAAGCGAGTAGTTCATCACGTCGGAAATGGGCTTTTCGAGCGTGGAGGGCAGGGCCTGATTGAACATTATTCCCTCGCGCAGACCGGAGCCCGATATAGTGAACTGCTGGAAGTTGAGCCGCGTTATAAACGCCTTGATTATGGCAAGCGCGGCCGGAAGAATATCCGCGCGCTCGGCCGAAAGCCCCTTTATCTTTTTCTTCTTGTCGAGGTCCAAAACCTTAATCATATCGTAGACGGGGTAAAAATCCTCCGCCGCGAGCGTAAAGTTATGCACGGTGTCCAAGGGATACTTGTGCACCATTTTATTTATTTTGAAAAGGTTCCTGAACGAGCCGCCCACGCCTATCATCTGCGCGTCGGGGTCGATTTCGGAGAGCCATTCGACGGTTTCGAGACGGGCCGCGAAGAACTCCTCCATCTTTTCGGCCTGCTCTTCGGGCTTCAAGCCCTCGGACGCAAACAGGTCGGTCAAGGTCACGGCGCCGAACGGCAGGGTGGCGTATCTGAGCATATTCCTGCGGTTGTAGTAAACTATCTTCGTGCAGCCGCCGCCTATTTCCAATATGACGCCCTTCGGTATGTCCATGGTGTTTATTACGCCGCGGTATACCAAAGTCGCCTCCTCCTCTGCGGAGAGGACGCGGAGCTTTATGCCGCAGCTCGTCTGTATTTCGTCGAGAAACGAACGCTGGTTTTTCGCCCTGCGGACCGCCTCGGTCGCGACGGCGATTATGCGGGTGACCCCGCTTGCGTCGCACAGACGCTTGAACATACGCAAAGTCTTAATCGTTTCGGCTACGCGCTGGGGCTTTAAAAAGCCGTCCTTTTCCATATCGTGGCCGAGGCGCACGCTCTCTTTAAGCTCGTCTATGACCATAAAGTAACCGTCCTCGAACAGGTTGACGATTACCAGTCTCGCCGAATTGGAGCCGAGGTCTATAATGCCGATTTTCTCCAAAATAATCAACTCCTTTTTTTACCGTTTTCAGTCACAAAATATACAGTATTTTCTATGGTAAATTCCGATTGTATAAACGCTAATTTCCGGCGGAAAAATATTTTTTCCACTATGCTCAATTATATCACCGCCTGTCAGTTTTGTATATAGGAAACAAAAAAAATTGTGCAAAGTGCACAATTTTTCGCGCTACAATTCGATAATTTTTTTGTGCCGCAGGGGGCAGGTGAAATAGGGGGCTATTTGTTTAAGCGGCTTTAATACGAAGTCGCGGTTTGCGTAGTCGGAATGGGGCACCGTCAGCCCCTCCTCCTCTATTATTTTATTCCCGAAGAAGATTATATCGATATCGAGCGTCCGGTCCTCCCACCTGACCTTTCGCGTCCGTCCGAACAATTCCTCTATTTTATGGATTTCATCGAGAAGGGCGCGGGGCGAAAGCAGGCAGTCGGCCGACAGGGCGCAATTCAAAAAGCCGTTGCGGGCGACCCCGCCGTAGGGTTCGGTTTCCACGTAGTCGGAGACGCGGCCGAGCGTAACGCCGCGGAGATTTTTTATACAGTCTATCGCGCCGTCCAAAGCCGCCTTTTTGTCTCCGAGGCTGGCGCCGAGCGACAGATAAACCGTGTTGCGCTCCACCACGTCGGTTACCGTGATATCGTCCACGGGGAACCCGACGGGCGCGCGGGGCTTGTGTACGGTTACCCGCGCATATTTAAGGGCGGGGTATTTTTCCATTATCAGAAAGGCCGCGCCGTGCGCGAGGCGCTCTATCAGATTGAAGGAGTTGTCCTTGCAAAACGAATTGAGAAACGCGCACACCTCGGCGTAATTTACAGTGTCCGAAACGTCGTCGCTTGCGGCGGCTTTGTCCGCGTCCAGACCGAGCGCCGCGTCAAAGACGAAGGGCTGCGGATTTTCCTTTTCGGATGGAAGGACGCCGTGGCAGGCGGCTACTTTAAGCCCCTCTATGCGAATTTCGTTCATATTCCTCCTCTATCGCCCTGACGTTTTCCGCCACGTCGTGGACGCGCACGAAAAGCACGCCCTTTCGTACGGCGAGGCGGGTACTTTGCACGGTTGCCTCCAACCTGTCTTCGGCACGGCCGCCGAAAAGGGATTTGCGGCTCGTGCCCAGAAGAAGCGGGTAGCCGAGGGCGGACAGGCGCTCGTAGTTGTTTAAAAGATATAGGTTTTGCTCCCTGTCCTTGGCGAAGCCTATGCCGCCGTCCAGAACGATTTTGTTTTTATCTACGCCCGCGGCGACGGCGCGGCGCGCCGCCTCCCCCAAAAAACTCAATACGGGCGGGAATATGTCGCCGCTAAGCTGTTTTTCCGCGTTGTGCATTATGCACGCCGAGGCGTTAAACTTTGCCACCGTTTCCGCCATTTCGTCCGCGGTCAGCCCCCATACGTCGTTTATCATATCGGCGCCGAGTTGAAGCGCGGCGAGCGCGACTTTCGTAAAATAGGTGTCGACCGAAACGGGCACGCCGAAATTTTTCTTTATTGCCGAAAGCGGCTTTTCGAGGCGGGAGAGTTCCTCGTCGGCGCTCACCTCGCTGTAACCCGGGCGGGTGGACTGCGCGCCCAGGTCGATTACGGCCGCCCCCTCCTTTACCGCCCTTTCGGCGCGGAACAAAAAGTCGTCGCCCGCCCTGCTCGGCGCGTAGAAGCTGTCGGGCGTGAGGTTGACGATTGCCATAACGTACGTGTAATTTTCAAACGTTTTGTCTGCGATAATCATTTTGAAAGAAGGGCGAGAACTTCTCCCGCCTTTTCGGCGGAAAAATCGCCGAGCACTTTGTAGGTGATTGTTTTGGAGCCCGCCTTTTTGACGCCGCGGCAGGTCATGCACGTGTGCTCGGCCTCGCACCATACCAGCACGCCCTTGGGGGCGAGATATTTCATAACGGCCTCGGCTATCTGCAACGTCATGCGCTCCTGAAGCTGGAGACGCTTGGCATAGGCGTCCACGCAGCGGGCGAGCTTGGATAGCCCGACCACTTTTTTGTCGGGAATATATGCGACTGCAACCCGCCCGAAAAAGGGCATTAAATGGTGCTCGCAGGTCGAGGAAAATTCTATGTCCTTTTCTATAACGATATCGCCGCCGTCGACCGCGAAGGTCTTGGAGAGTATCTCCTCCACGTCGGCGTCGTTGCCGCCCACGAATTCCGCAAATGCGTCCGCGACGCGGCGGGGGGTCTCTTTCAGACCCTCACTGTCTATATCTTCGCCAAGGGCGGCAAGCAGCTCTCCAACCGCTTTCATTGCCCTTTCTCTATCCATAATTTTGCCTCCTTTAAAAGAGTAAACGAACCGCAGACGACTACCGTCTTAGTAAAAGCCGCGCCCAATGCGGCGGAAACGCTTTTCGCCACGGAAACGTTATCGAAATGCCTGCGGCAATTTTCTTCTATTTCTTCAAGCGGCATTTTGCGGGGACTTTCGCACTCAACCGCTATTATTTTTCCCGCAACGCCCGAAAGCATATGGAGGTTGCCCTCTATATCTTTGTCTATAAGGCAGCCGAAAATCACCGTAATTTCCGCCCTCGGCAGCCCATTAAGCCGAGAGCAAAGCGGCCCGAACGCCGCCGCGTTGTGGGCGCCGTCTAAAATATAGCGCCTGCCGAACGCGTTAAACTCCTCGGTGCGCCCCGAAAGATTAGCGCTCTTCACGCCCTCGTATATAGCGTTTTCGGGCAAGCCCAAGAGCCGCGCGCCCTCTATCGCCGTCGCCGCGTTATACGCCTGTTCCTTACAGCCGACGGCGATTTCGTATTCCGCGCCGCAGTACCGAAAGATATTGCCGCCCGCGTAGGTCACCCTGCTCGCAAAATAGCCGCCTATGCCCTTAAAGTAGCTTGTTGCCGCCTCCGAGGGCTGACAGGCGTTTACTATTACGGGACAGTTTTTGACTATGCCCGCCTTTTGCTCGCAGATTTCCTCTATCGTGTTGCCGAGGTAGCGGGTATGCTCCAAAGATATGGAGGTAATGACGGCGAGCTCCTTTTTGCGGACTGCGTTGGTGGCGTCGTTCAGGCCGCCCATGCCGCACTCCAAAACGGCGTATTCGCACCCCTCTTCTTTGAAGGCGAGGATTGCGCCTGCGGTCTGTATCTCGAAGTCGGTGGGGTTCAGCCCTCCGGAAACGGCCTGCGCCCTTTCGAAATACTTTTCGATTACCGCGCTTTTAACGGGCTCGCCGTCTACTTTGAATTGGTCGTAAAAGTCGTAGACGGCGGGCGAGGTGAAGGTGCCTACCCTCTTGCCTGCGGCAACCAGAATACGCGTAAAATATTCCGCCGTACTCCCCTTGCCGTTCGTACCCGCGATATGAATTATTTTAAGCCCGCCGTCGGGGGAACCCAACCTGTCGAGCATTTCGCGCGTAACAAAAGTTCCCGCGTGTATTTCGGTATAATCCTTATGTTCCAAAACGGCCTCCGCCAAGCCGTTACATTATAACATAAACGGCGGCGGCTAAGCAAGAATATTGAAAGCATTTTTGTACAAACTTATTTTATGGCTTTGATATTTATCCGAACGGCGATTATATTTTTTACCCTGCTCGTCGTAATGAGATTGATGGGCAAAAGTCAGATAGGCGAAATGCAGCCCTTCGAGCTGGTCATTACCCTTCTGATTGCGGAGCTTGCCTGCATACCCATGGCCGACAGCTCCATTCCCCTACTGTACGGAATAATCGCCATACTGACAATTTTTATTCTGCACCAGATAATGTGGCTTTTGGATTTGTGGTTCAAGCCGATGAAAACCTTTATATGCGGCAAGCCCTCGCTGGTGATTACCAAGGAGGGCATAGACAGCTATCAGATGAGGAAGAACAATCTGGACGTTTCCGACCTTATCGAGAGCATGCGCGGGGCGGGCTATTTCAATTTGGACGACGTATACTACGGGCTCTACGAGGCGAGCGGCAAGTTTTCCGCTCTGCCGAAAGAGGAGGTTACCCCCACCCTGCCCGTCGTGCTTATAGACAACGGCAAGGCGGACGAAAAAAATCTGAAGCTCGCAGGTCTGGATTTAAAGGAACTGAAAAAATTCGTGGTCGCGCAGGGCGCTAAGATAAAAAGAGTCCTTGTATTGACCGTGGACGCGAACGGGCGTGCGTACTATCAGGAAAAGGGCAAGCCGTACGAAATATTGAAGATGAAGGTGACCGGACAATGGTGAAATCGATTATTTACACCCTGTCCGCCATCGCGCTGTGCTTCGGGTTTTTCATATGGTCGCACGCATATATCGACCGCCAATTCTCCGATTTTCACTCCGCGCTCGGAACGCTTTACGATAAAATCGAAGAAGAGAGCGCCAGCCGCGAGGACTGCTTTGCCGTAAAGGATTTGTGGGCAAGCAAGAAGAGCAAGCTGCACACCTTTATTCCGCACAACGACATATCGTACGTCGACTATTGGCTCAACGAGGCCTGCGCGCTGGTATATAAGGGCAACTACGAGCTTGCCTTGGGCAAAATCGAAGTACTGCTGGAGATAACCGACGCACTGCCCGACGCCTACTCCGTAAAGCTCGAGAACGTTTTTTGATTTATATAAATCGTTTGACACTATTACCGTAATTTGCTATAATAAAGCTCCCTTGCAGATATGCGGGGGGGAGCTTTTTTACGGAGATAGATATGCAGGAAAAGATTGAACAGCTGAGACAGAAAATTCTTGAGGCAATCAAGGACGTACACTCCTCCGATTCGCTGTTTCAGATTAAGATGAAGTATCTTGGCAAGGGCGGCGAAATTTCCGAGCTGATGAAGGGCATGCGCGACGTACCCAAGGAACACAGACCCGAGCTCGGCATGGTCGTCAACGCCCTTAAGGTTTGGGCGGAAGAGCAATTCGGCAAGCTGGATTCCGTCTTGAAGCACGACGAGCTTAAAAAACTTTACGCGAACGAGAAGATAGACGTCACCCTGCCCGGCAACAAGCCCGAAAAGGGCGCCTACCACCCGAACACTTTGATAAGGCGCGAGTTGGTTTCCGTGTTTGCGGGTATGGGCTTCACCGTGTTCGAGGGTCCCGAAATAGAGAGCGATTACTATAACTTTACCGCGCTCAACACGCCCGACGACCACCCCGCGAGAGATATGCAGGACACCTTCTATATCACCGACGATTTGCTGCTGCGCACACAGACGAGCGCGGGGCAGATACGCGTTATGGAAAAGGCTAAGCCGCCCATAAAAATTCTGTCGCCCGGCAAGGTTTACCGCAGCGACGACGACGCGACCCACTCCCCCATGTTCTCGCAGATGGAAGGGCTTGTCGTCGACAAGGGCATTACCCTGTGCGACCTTAAAGGTATGCTCGACGAATTCGCCAAAAAGGTGTTCGGCGAGAGCGTAAAGACGAGGCTGCGCCCCTCCTACTTCCCCTTTACC
>CAZELQ010000048.1:0-8418 GCA_964513195.1 uncultured Clostridia bacterium
AAAGCCGCGCGGCGGGCAACTCGCCGCGCGGCATTATTTTTTTACTATTACGAAGTGGTACGGACTTCGTTCGTGGGATCCCGACGCGATTGCCTGCGGAACAATCGCTATTCCGTCGCTTCGCTCCTTACGACTGCGGGCTTGCGCCCTCCGCTCAACATGACCCATAACCCGTTGGGGGGGGGCAGAGCCTCCCAAAAATCATAGAAATATCGTTCGCCCCAAGAACGATATTTTTACGAGAAGCCTCGCTTATCTCCCCAGCCAACCGCCGTCCACTGCCAGCGTAAAGCCGTTTACGTAGTCGGAAGCCGCGCTTGCGAGAAAGACCGCCGCGCCCTCCAAGTCGGCGGGCGTACCCCACCGTCCTGCGGGAATCCGCGCGAGAATATCGGCGCTCCGCTCGTCGTCCTGACGGAGCTGAGCGGTGTTGTTGGTGGCCATATATCCCGGCGCGATTGCGTTTACGTTGATGCCGTACTTCGCCCACTCGTTTGAGAGCGTCATGGTGAGCCCTTTTATGGCCGACTTGCTTGCGGTGTACGAGGGAACGCGTATACCTCCCTGATAGGAGAGCATGGAGGCTATGTTTATAATTTTACCGCCCGAACCCTGCTCTATGTACTGCTTGGCAACCGCCTGAGTGAGGAAAAACACCGTTTTTAAGTTGACGTTCAGAACGCTGTCCCACTCCTCTTCTGTAAATTCAATGGAGTCGTTGCGTTTGATTATGCCCGCGTTATTCACCAGAATATCTATGCGGCCGAACCTGTCCAGCGCCTTTGCGACCACCTCGGGCACGACCTCCTTAGAGGACAAGTCCGCGATTACGTTGTAAAAATTTTCACTGCCGATAAGCTGTTCGGTTTCGGTCGACGGACGCCGCGAAACGCCTACCACCTTTGCTCCGGCCTCCGCATAGGCGCGGCATATTCCCTGCCCTAAGCCCGTGTTGGAGCCGGTTACGATAGCTACCTTCCCCTTTAACGAGAAGCTGTCCAATATCATTAGTTTTTCCTCCTTAAAATTTTATCGTTTCGCCGCCCCGTATCTCATACGCCTTGCCCCTTATTTCCAGCCATACGGAAATTGCCGAGGGGTTATGGCACGTTTCGCCGTCCGACGAAAATACGAGATTGTTATAGGCGCGGACGTAATCGTATATCTCTATGTTGGTCGCGAACCAAATCTTGTCCGAATTCTCCTCCGCACGCTTGCAAAGGTTCTCGATAACGTTCCAATTATCGTCGTCGTCGAATTCGTATGCGTGCCCCCAAACGTAGAAAAGCCACGGCTCGCGGTTTTTAAACTCGCTTTCGGGAGACTTCGCGAAAAACCTTTCCGCAAGCTCCGCAAGTCTTTCGTCCGTGTGATGGCAGGTGGGGTTCCATTCCAGCCAATCACGGGGCAGAGAAAAATCGTACGTGGGCACGGTCGTGCGGGCATATACCACGCCCGAATCGGCCAGCACGCGCTTAATATCTTGGTTGACGCTGCCGTAGGCGTACGCCATCCCGCGGACTATGCGGCCGAATTTCCGCTCCAGATAGGCGCGGTTGTCCGCCACCTCTCTGACCGCCTCGGGCAGGGTGACTTTTTCCAAAAATATGTGCCGCGCACCGTGAAGAGCCACTTCCTGTCCGCAATCGCGAAAGGCGTTCAAGGTGTCCTCTTCGTTCATTCTGCCGTGCCAGCACTGCGCGTCGAACAGCAGATTGTTCAAGTTGAAGGTTCCGCGCATTCCGTACCGCGCGAAAATTCCGAGAAGCCGCCTGTCCGCCGCGACGCCGTCGTCATAGCTGAAAGTAAGCGCCTTTGCCCTGCCGTCGGGGAAGCGCATATACTTTTCGCTGTACATCTGAATAAACATAAATTACTCCTCCGCCCCGCCGTTCGTTTCGCTCGTCTGCACCGCGGCTTCCGCTACGGCTTCGGCGGGCTGTTCCTTGAACAGACCGGACGACTTTTTCCACCTGCCCGTAAGTAGTCGCGCGAAGAACAGTATAGAGCGCATTACCCAGTCGGAACACATACCGATCCAATAGCCGAACGCGCCGAGTTGGGGAAGCCCCGCGATTTTGTCGGTCGTCAAAAGGAAGCACAGCCCCACGCGCATTACCATCATCGAAAATACGGCGCCGAACATAACGTATTTAACGTCGCTGGTCGCCTTGAGTATGGCGGGCGTCGTAAACGAAAGCGGGTAGGTCACGATTTGTATGGAAAGGCAGAGATATAGGCAATTCAACGCTATGTTTTCCGCGTCGACGCCGTAGCCCCACATTTTTACTATAAACATCGAAAGGCCGAGGAAAAGAGCGACGGTTATCGCATTGGCAACGTACGACAACAGAAACATTTTCTTCATATAGTACTTCGTCTGGTCCGCGTCGCCCGTGCCGACGGCCTGACCTATTACGGTAAGGCATGCGGTACCCACGCCGCTTCCCACCATAGAGGCGTAGTTGTTGACGTGGTTGGCAATCGAGTTGCCGAGCGCCTGTACGTTTATGGTCTGCTTTACGCCGTCTACGTATATCACGTTACCGCTTGCGTCCACCACGTCCTGTATATAACAGCCGACGTTTACGAAAGTGGACGTGAGCAGCTTGCCCAGCTGGAAGAGCGAGCTCTCTATGCCTGCGGGTATGGCGAGATGGAGTATTTTTTTTATCATCTTTTTGTCGAAGCGGAATTTTTCGAAGAGCTTCACCGACACGGCGTTCTTCCTGCTACCCAGAACGATGAGCATATACACTGCGGGAACGGCCCTGCAAATCAGGGTTGCGAGCGCCGCACCCAAAACGCCGAGCTTGAACACGAACAAAAACAGGGCGTTCATGGCCGCGTTGAGCGCGCAGCTTATCGCCGCCGACGACATGGTAACCATACTCTTGCGCTGTACGCGGAGAAGCGCGGCGCAGGCGTTGAACAGTCCTATGAACGGAAAGGACGCCGCCGTTATGTAAAAGTAGGTGCGCTGGTCCCTGAAAGTGGCGGTGTTCGTTTCCACGTCGTGGTACAGCAGCCGTAAAAGCGGCCAATTGAGGGCAAGACACGCGGCGGCGATTACTACGGAGGCGATGACGACTATCACGAGCATATGCTTTGCGCTGCTCTTGGCCGTCTCTTCGTCCTTGGCGCCCAACGCCTGCGACGTTATAATCGCGCCGCCCGTCGCGAACGCCGAAAACAGCTGGATTATAAGATTGTTCATATAGTCCACGTTCGTGACGGCAAGCCCCGCGCTTATGCTGTCGCCCGGCATATGCGAAACCATTATCGAATCGATAAAGCCCAGCGACGTCGAAAAAATCTGTTCGATTATAATGGGCAATATCAGCCATAAAAGCTGTTTACCCGTGAACAGAGAGTAGGCTCTTTTTTGCTTTTTAACCTTTTCCAACCGTATTTCGCCCAACCTTTTTCAAATCGCACTATATTATATAACCAAACGACGAAAAAGTAAAGAATCCTGCGCCTTTTGTTGACATTTATATCGCAAAAAATTATAATGAATAAAAAATGTATAGTGAATAAAACGTTATGGAAAACACTTTCGGAACGGGCACGGCAAACAAAAAGGCAATCGTGCTCAAAACCGCGTTGCAGTACGCGGTTATAACTCTCGGCTGCATAATCTATTCTCTGGGTATTTCGCTGTTCATTCTGCCGTCCAACCTTTCCTCGGGCGGAATGACCGGCATATCGCTCATAGTCGACCACCTCATCAAAGCGGCCAACCCCTCGTTCCCGCTGGATAACGGCATATGGCTCATTATCTTCAACGTGCCCATGCTTATTCTCGGGCTGATATTTTTCGGCTGGAAGTTTTTGGTCTCCACGGGCTACGCGACCGTGTGCTCCTCCCTGCTTATGACCCTTTGGAACAACCTGTTCAAGGACGCAGTGCCCTTCGAGGGGAGCAACATTCTGATAAACTCCGTAATCGGCGGCGTGCTTTTCGGAATAGGTATGGGGTTGATTTTCCGTATGGGCGCCTCCACGGCGGGCACGGACGTAATAGTAAAACTTTTAAGAAAAAAATTCCGCCACATAAAGACGGGCATGATATCGTTCGTCACGGACATGATCATAGTGCTCGGTTCTCTCCTTATCAACACCAATCTGGAAACGCTGTTCTATACGGCGCTGACCGTATTCGTATTTACGATTGTATTCGACTTCGTGCTGTACGGCGGCAACACGGCAAAAACCGTGCTGATAATAACGCAGCGCGACAAATCCGGGCATATGACCAAACGGATTTTGGAGGAGGTCGAATCGGGCGCGACCCTGCTGGACGCCAAGGGCGCTTATACGCTTGAAGACAAGGTTTTGCTTATATGCGTGGTAAAGCCCTTCCTTTACCCCCGCCTGCGCGACGTCGTACGCGAAGAGGACAAAAAGGCGTTTATGATAGTCACCTCGGCAAAGGAAATTTACGGCGAAGGTTATCGCGACCAAGACGCCGAAGAGCTTTAATATTTAAGAGGAATATATGGAAAAAATCCTATACGACGACTACGTTAAAATACTCAAAGAAGAGCTTTTGCCCGCCATGGGCTGTACCGAACCGATTGCCGTTGCCTACGCCGCGGCGCTTGCCCGCAAGACGCTCGGCAAACTTCCCGACAGGGCGGAAATAGCCGTCTCGGGCAATATACTCAAAAACGTCAAGAGCGTAATAGTGCCCTGCACGGGCGGCTTAAAGGGCGTCGCCTCCGCCGCCGCCGCGGGCATAGTCGCGGGCAGAGAGGACAAAAAGCTGGAAGTCCTCTCCCTTATGACCGACGCGGACAGGGCGGCCGTAAAGGAATACGTGGCCGCAACCCCGATTTCGGTGAAACAGAGCGGCTCGGGTTGCGTGTTCGATATAGAGGTCAAGGTGTACGGCGGGGGCGACTGCGCTTCCGTGCGCATCGAGGGACACCACACCAACGTCGTGGAAATAACCAGAAACGACGAGAAAATTTTAAAGAAAGAAACGACGGGCGAGAACGCCGACGACGGAATGACCGACCGTTCCACCCTCACCGTAAAAAACATAGTGGAGTTCGCCGACGAGGTCGCTCTCCCCGATATAGAAGACGTAATAAAAAGACAGCTTGACTACAACGCGGCGATTGCAAGGGAGGGTCTTAAAAACGACTACGGCGCGCGCGTGGGCAAGATTCTCTTGGACAGCTTCGGCAGCGACGTACACAACAGAGCCAAAGCGACGGCCGCCGCAGGCAGCGACGCGAGAATGAACGGCTGCTCCCTGCCCGTCGTCATAGTTTCCGGCAGCGGCAATCAGGGCATAACCGCCTCCGTTCCCGTCGCGGTATACGCCGAACATATAAAGGCAAGCGAGGAAAAACTTCTGCGCGCGGTTGCCCTCTCCGACCTTATCACCGTGCATTTAAAGACGGGAATAGGCAGACTGTCGGCCTACTGCGGCGCCGTCTCGGCGGGCGCGGGCGCGGGCGCGGGCATAGCCTACCTTAACGGCGGCGGGTTCGGAGAAATTTCCCATACCGTCGTCAACGCTCTCGCCATAACGTCGGGGCTAATTTGCGACGGAGCAAAGTCGAGCTGCGCGGCCAAGATTGCCGCCGCGGTCGACGCGGGCATAATGGGCTACGAAATGTACAAGCGCGGCAGCCAATTCCACGGCGGCGACGGCATACTCACCCACGGTGTGGAAAACACCATAGACAACGTCTGCGACCTCGCCCGTGTGGGCATGAGGGAGACCGATGAAGAGATAATACGTATTATGGTGAAAAACATATAGCAGGCTCGCGAAAATCTTTCGCCGCCGACGCGAATCTTTTCTGCGAATTTTGGGAGGCCTTGCCTCCCTTTTCGCATATTTAGGGGCACCCATATTATTAGAAATGCGAAAATTCCCGCCGCTGAGGCGGCAATATAATTATTTTGGGTATTGAAAAACGTTCCGTAATATATTATAATGGTAGAAAAGCGGCATAAAAAACGCCGCGGATAAGGGGACATCGATATGGCAATTACAGCAAAAGAGATTAAAAACATAGCCGTCATAGGTCACAGCGGCGAGGGCAAAACCACCCTCTGCGAGGCGATGCTGTTCAATGCGGGCGCAATAGACCGTATGGGCACGGTTGAGAGCGGCACCACGGTCATGGACTTCGACGAGGCCGAAAAGGCCAAGCAGATTTCGGTTTACGCGGCGGCCGCGCACTTCGCTTGGAAGGGATTGAAGATAAACATTCTGGACCTCCCCGGCTTTTACGACTTCGAGGGCGAACGCCACGAAGGGCTTGCGGCGGCGGGCGGCGCAGTGCTGGTCATCGGCGCGAACGGCGTTCTGCCTATCGGCGCGGAGAGCATAATAGATTACTGCCTGCGCCTCAGAAAGCCTCTGATAATTTTCATTAACGGCATGGACAAGCCCAACGCCGATTACGAGGGCACGGTCGCCGCGCTCAAGGAAAAGTACAGCGCAAAAATCGCGCCCATACAGATTCCCGTAATGCAGGACGGCAAGATGACGGGCTACGTCAACGCTCTTCAGGAAAAGGCGTGGGAGTTTTCCTCCAAGGGGCCGGTCGAAATACCCGTGCCCGAGCACCTTAAAAAGGCCATGGACGACATGGAAAACAACCTCATCGAAACGGCGGCCGAAAACGACGACGTTCTGCTCGATAAGTACTTCGAGCTGGGCGGTCTAACCCGAACCGACACCATTCACGGCATCAGAAAGGGCATAGCTACGTGCAACGTTATACCCGTTATGGCGGGCAGCGCGCTGAACAACCGCGGCGTAATAAACCTTATGGACGAAATCGCCGTGTATATGCCCAACGCCAACGAGCGCAAAAACGTCTTTGCCACCGATATAGCGGCCGACGAGTTGATTTCCGTAGACTACGAGAACGACGGCCCGTTCGCGGCTCAGGTATTCAAGACCGTCTACGACCCATACACGGGCAAACTTAATTACATAAAAATATTCCGCGGCAAGCTCAAAACGGGCGATACCGTATACAACTCCGACACGGGCAAAGAGGAGCGCATAGGCCAGATTTTCACCCTTATGGGCAAGAAGTGCGAGCTGGTTACCGAGCTTTCGGCGGGCGACATAGGCGCGGTGAATAAGCTTACCTCCACCGACACCAACCACACCCTCTGCGCGGGGGGCACGAACATTCGGTTCGACCCCATCCGCTTCCCCCGCCCCTGCCTTTCGCTTGCCGTCAAGGCGGCGACCAAGGGCGAAGAGGACAAGGTCTATTCGGGACTCGGCAAGATGCGCGAGGAGGACTACACCTTCTCGGTTACCAAGAACGCCGAGACGGGCGAGCTCGTCTTGAGCGGGCAGGGCGAAACACATATAGAGCTTCTGTGCGCCAAGCTCAAGAGCCGATTCGGCATAGCTACCGTACTCAGCGAGCCCCGCATTCCCTACCGCGAAACCATAAGGAAGGTCGCGTACGCCGAGGGCAAGCATAAAAAGCAATCGGGCGGACACGGACAATACGGTCACTGCAAGGTGCGCTTCGAGCCCTGTGAAAGCGAGTTCGAGTTCGGCGACGAAGTGGTCGGCGGCGCAGTGCCCAAGCAATACATACCCGCCGTAGAAAAGGGACTGAGGGAGTGCCTCGGCCGCGGCGTTCTGGCGGGCTACCCCGTCACGGGTCTGCGCGCAGTGCTGTACGACGGGAGCTATCACGAAGTGGACTCCTCGGAAATGGCGTTTAAGGCGGCGGCGGCGCTTGCGTTCCGCGAGGGGCTGAAAAACGCTTCGCCCGTGTTGTTGGAGCCCGTGTACAAGCTGAAAGTCGCCACCTCGGGCGAATATCTCGGCGCGGTGATGGGAGATATTTCAAAGAGGCGCGGCAGAATTTCCGAGAGCACGACCGAGGGCGATATCACGACGGTCGTCGCCGAAGTGCCCCTTGCCGAGATTGCGAAGTACGCGACCGACCTGCGCAGCATGACGCGCGGACAGGGCAGGTTCTCCACCGAATTTCTGCGGTATGAGGAGCTTCCCCCCGCGCTCGCGGAAAAGGTCATAGCGTCCGCAAACGCGGCAAATTGAGCGGCGTGTCGCCCCCTTTTGCCTTCACCCTTAATAAAAAGGGAAGGCAAGTATGGGTATGCGGTCATCCCGAGCCTGCCGTAAGGAGCGAAGCGACGGAATAGCGATTGTTCCGCAGGCAATCGCGTCGGGATCCCACGAACGGGTTACAGGTCATCCCGAGCCTGCCGAGGGATCCCACGAACGAAGTCCGTACCACTCCGTAATATGGGATCCTTCGACTTCGGGCTACGCCCTCCGCTCAGGATGACCGGTTGAAAATGGCTACGCCCTACGCTCAACACGACGGTAGCGGAAGGCGCAACCGCAACGATAAAAGCCGCGCGGCGAAAAATCGCCGCGCGGCTTTTATT